>JAILBC010000076.1 GCA_024681295.1 Bacteroidales bacterium | reverse complement strand
TATGCTTGATGGTGTGCGGCAAAGCCAAAGAAACAACAATCAATAAAACATACAGATCATGAAAACATTCAATGCAAAAGAAGCAAAAGACCAGGTGGTCCAGTGGATCAGGGATTGGTTCGACCAGTGCGGTCCGGGCTGCAATGCCGTGATCGGCATCTCCGGCGGCAAGGACAGTAGCGTGGTGGCCGGCCTCTGCGTGGAGGCTCTCGGCAAGGATAGGGTCATTGGCGTGACCATGCCCAACGGCGTTCAGAAAGATATCTCCGACAGCATGAAACTCATCAACCACCTCGGCATCCGTCACTTCAACGTGAATATCGGTGAGACCTACAAAGCTTTGATGGGAGAGGTGGAGAAGCAATTGGGAAGTCAGGAGACAGAAGTCAGTAGGCAGACCATCATCAACATGCCACCCAGACTTCGCATGACGACGCTCTATGCCATCTCGCAGTCGATGAACGGACGTGTGGCCAACACCTGCAACCTCTCGGAGGACTGGGTGGGCTACAGCACCCGCTACGGCGATGCCGCAGGCGACTTCTCACCCCTCGGAGGACTTACCGTTCAGGAAGTCAAAGCCATAGGCAAGGAACTCGGCCTGCCCATCGAACTGGTGGAGAAGACCCCAGCCGACGGGCTTACCGACAAGAGCGATGAGGACAACCTCGGCTTCACCTACGCCGTGCTCGACCGCTACATCCGTACCGGTGAGTGCGACGACCCCAAGACCAAAGCCCTCATCGACCATAAACATGTAATGAACCTATTCAAGTTAAAACCTATCCCTCATTTCGAGTATTATGCTGAATAAAGAAAACGTTACCGAAGTCCTAAAGGACGTCATCTACTTTCCCAAAGGGGACAACATCATCGCGCTGAACATGGTGGAGAACCTCATGGTGAACGAACAAGGCATCCGCTTCGACCTCATCGTGGAACATGCCGACGACCCCAAGAACGACATCTTGGTTAATGCCGCCAAACGCACCTTGACTGGCGTCTTTGGTGAAGTCAATGTCGATATCAAAGTCAAGGAAGAAGAGACCGCCCTTGCCAAGGTGAAACACATCATCGCCGTGGCTTCGGGCAAAGGCGGCGTGGGCAAGTCGACCGTGGCCGCCAACCTGGCCATCGCCTTGGCCCGTGCCAACCAGCGCGTGGGCCTCGTCGACGCCGACATCTATGGTCCCTCGGTGCCCATGATGTTCGGCCTGGAAAACGAGCAGCCGGCTTGTTTTGAAAAAGACGGCAAAGCTGTGATGGTGCCACTGGAGAAATACGGCATCAAGGTGCTGAGCATCGGTTTCTTCGTCGACACCGACCGCCCCTTGATCTGGCGCGGCCCCATGGCCACCAGCGCCCTCAACCAGTTGATGAACGACACCCTTTGGGGCGAGCTCGACTGGCTGGTGGTGGACATGCCTCCAGGAACAGGTGACATCCAGCTCACTATGGCCCAGCAGTACAAGGTGACGGGTGCCGTCATCGTGACCACGCCGCAGCGTGTGGCCTTCGCCGACGTGCTCCGTGCCGCCATGATGTTCAGGGAAGAAGCCCTGCAGATTCCCATCTACGGCTTGGTGGAGAATATGGCTTACTTCACGCCGACCGACATGCCTGACAAGAAATACTATATCTTTGGCCGTGAGACCGGACAGCAGTTTGCCGACCAGCTCAACGTTCCTTTGCTGGGGCAGATTCCCATCGTGGAGAAGATTGCCGAGTGCGGCGACAATGGCACACCTCTTGCCCTGGATGCCGACTCGCCAGTGACCAAGGCCTTCGACCAAATCGCCAACTCTATTCTGACTTCTGACTTCTAAATGCTGTATTCTATGGAAAAAGAACTTTTGGAAAAGCGGGTAAAAAACATTTTGGAACAAGTACGTCCCTACCTTCAAGCCGATGGCGGCGATGTGCAATTTGTGGAACTCACCGACGACATGGTGGTGATGGTAGAGCTGACTGGCGCCTGCGGCAGTTGTCCCTACAGCACCATGACCCTTAAAAACGGCATCGAGAGCGTAATGAAGAAGTCGATACCCGAGATTAAATCAGTTGAACAAATTCAATAAATTCATAATAAAAAACAAAACACTATGAAAAAAGGTTTACTTTCAATCTTTGCAGTGCTGATGCTGATTTCAGCTGTCGGCCATGCCCAAACGACCTACACGAAGATCAACTCTGTCGCCGAGTTTGAGGCAGGCGCCAAGTACATCCTGGTGGGTTACAACAACGACGGCCAGGCCTTCGTGATGAGCTACCAGAAAAACAACAACCGTCACGCCATCGAGATTGTCGATGAAGGCGGATCCATCACGACCAATGTGGCCCTTAGTTCCACCTCACAGACCGAACCTTACGAGTTCACCCTCGGTGGCTCGGCAGGCGCATGGACCATCTTCGATCCGCTCAATAACGGTTACCTCTACGCTGCTGGCGGTGGCAACTACCTTAAGACCCAGAGCACCCTCGACGACAAAGGCAAATGGACCATCACCGAAGGTGAAAACGGTGGCTTCGTGCCAGTGAGTAACGGCGGTGTGGAGCAAAACACCATGCGCTACAACAAGGCTTCCACCCTGTTTGGCTGCTACAAGCCTTCGTCGACCACCAACGACCCCGTCTATTTCTTCAAGGAAGGCGGCGAGCCCACCATCAATCCTGAGCCGCAGTTCTATCCTGAGGAGTTTGTCGCCCGTCTCGACGGCAACAACGCGATCCTTGCTTGGACCTCGGTGGCTACCCCTGTCGGTCAGGATGCCAGAGCCTATCTCATCATCGGCTCCACAGGAAACATCACCGTGCCTGTTGACGGTGTCCCGGTCGAAAACGACCTCAACGCCGTTGACGGCCATGTGGCTTACAATGTGATGAATACTGGTGCTGACACCTTTACTTTCTACCAACTGATGGGTAACAGCACCTATAAATTCGCCATCTTCCCCTACAACAATAGCGGTGAGAACATCGACTACAAGACTGATGGCAACTACCCGACCGCCGAGGTGACCATTGGCGATACCTACTGCCCCTTGCAGTCCAACTTTGCCAACGGCCTAGATCCTTTCGAAGCTGTGGACATCGCTGGCGAGCAGCATTGGCAAACTGGTCTTTATGATGGTGTGTATTATGCCAAGATGAACGGCTATGCCAGTGGCGCTACCCATGCCAACGAGGATTGGCTGATCTCTCCCAACATCCTTGAATGGGGTACTTTCGCATCTTTGAGACTAAGCTTCAGTAACGCTGCCATGTACGAAGGCAACGACTTGTTGGTCAAGGCGTCGTACGACTACAACGGCAATCCTCAAAGCTGCACTTGGATTGATATCACTGATATGTTCGACTGGTCCTCTGGCGATTACGCTTGGGTGGACACCGAGGCTGAACTGATCCAGGGCAAAGGCCCGAAATTGTACATTGCCTTTGTGTACATCTGCGACGATGTGGCCGCCACGGCTTGGGAAATCGCTGATGTGAAGGTGACCGCCTCAGGCTTTGACGCTGTCGGCGAACAAGTGGTCGCCACGTTTAACATTTATCCGAATCCCGCTCACGAAGTGGTTTCGTTCAACCTCGACAACGATGCCCAGGTCAGTGTGTTCGACATGACGGGCCGCATGGTCAGCGTGAAGAACATGACCGCCGGTGAGGCCCAGTACGCTGTGGCCAGCCTTGAAAGCGGCGTGTACTTCCTGAACATCCGTTATGCCGACGGCAAGACGGCTGTTGCTAGATTCGTGAAACACTAATGCGTAAGGTCCACCTCATCGCAATCTTCCTTGTCTCCGCCTGTTGCGCCTTCGCCCAACAGGTGGAGACATCGCGTTTTGAGGTGGAACGATGGTCGAAGAACCAGGACTGCCACTTCGTTTCGTTTGGCGATCAGGGTGGCATGATGGTGACGGCGACCGACAAGGCCAACGAGCAGAAAGAACAACTCTGGAACTTCATCACCCTCGACACCAGTCTCTATGACCTGAAGAGCGACCTGATTCCCCTGCCTGAGAAACTGACGCTCTTCGACGCGAAAAGCTCCGACCGGTGGGCGGCGTTCGTCTTTGTCAACGAGAAAAAACAACGGTCCGACTCGGTGGCCTTCTGGGTGGTGACCTATCAATGCGTGGAGCAGAAATTCAACACCTTCTTCGGGTTGCTTCCCGAGCAATCCACCTTGCAGTCTATCGCCTTGATCGACGGCACGCTGATGCTCTCGGTCAACGGACGAGAAGGCAATGGCTTTCTGTCGCAGTACAACCTTGACAACCATTCCCAACGGACCATCACGCCAGCCATCAACAACGACTATGTGCTGTTTCAGTTGGCGGTGGTGCCCGAATCGAAGGAGTTTGTGCTTGCCGTCCGCGAGTTTGTGGAGAAACACTACAAAGCCACCAACTTTTTTGTGTACTCGCGCAACGGCGTGCTGCTCCAGTCGCACCGTTTCGAGAACAGTGAGAATGCCGGGCTAGGGCGGATGTGCTTTACCTTCGACAAGGCACATCGGCTCACGGTGTTGGCCACCTTGGAGCGCGAGACCAACCGTAAAGTCACTGCCGAGGGCATGGCCGAGGACTTTAGCAGGGAGGCCGTGGGCATCACATGGATTAAGTTCACTGCTGGTGAGCCTTTGGCCAAGACCTATCTCTTCAAGAATCTGCCCGATATCGACGAGGCACTGACCTCAGGCGACCGTCTTCGGGTGAAAGAAGAGCTGCTGAGGATGCAGAAAGGCAAGAAGAAAGAAAAGGGAGAGATCGCTTTCCAGTTCTACACCCCACGACTAGTGGAGTTTGGCGGTAACCAGGTGTTTGTTGCCGAGGCCTTCCAGCCCGTGTTTCACACAGAGACCCGTATGGAATACGGCTACTACGGCTTTTACGGCACTTATCCAGTGACCTACACCATCTTCGATGGTTACGACTTCTTCAGTGAAATCCTGCTGGCCTTCGACGATGAAGGGGAGTTGAAGTGGCACAACACCCTGCGATTTGAAAATGATCTGTGCGAGGAACTATCAGCCCATGCCGTGGAAGCTGTGGCCCATGGTGAGCTGGTGGTGAGTTCACCTAGCCGCAACACCCTGCGTTATGAGGTGTTTGATATTGACGGTGCTAGGCTGCTCACCCAGCAGACCATGCCGATGGACTTCCTTTACCGTACCGATTCGTTCGACGACGAGTACGATGCCAGCATCTCGCCTTGGTATGGCGACCGCTTTTTAGTCCACGGTTGCCAGATTGTGCAGAATCCCGCCCTGCGAAATACGAGAAGAACAGTTTTTTACGTTCAGAAGATACAATACGAATGATGGTTAAGAGTGAAGAGTTAAAAGTTAAAAGTGAAGAGTGATGAAGAATATTACTTATACCAAAACGGGGGACAAGGGCCAAACCTCTTTGATTGGCGGGACTCGTGTGCCAAAATATGATGACCGTGTGGAAGTTTACGGCACGGTGGATGAATTGAGTGCGTTCATTGGTGTTTTGAACGATCAGGAAGGCGTTAGTGAGGAGATCCGCGCGACCTTGGCGGTCATCCAACAGAAGTTGTTCACTTTGGAGTCGCATTTCGCTTTGGACAGGAGTTCCGAGGTGAGTAAGATGATTCCCTCCCTTGAGGATGCCGATGTGGCTTTTTTGGAGCAGCACATCGACAAGATGAATGCCGAGTTGCCCGAGTTGAAGGCTTTTGTGATTCCGGGCGGCAACTTGAAAGCCTCACATTGTCATGTGTGCCGTACGGTGTGTCGGAGGGCAGAGCGTCAGGGTTGGCGGTTGGCTTCTCACGAGGAAGTGGATGCCATTGATTTGCGGTATTTGAATCGGCTTTCGGATTATTTCTTTGTCTTGGCTCGGTATTTCGATTATTTGGAAAATCGGCACGAAACTTGTTGGGACTCAGCAAAATAAATTAATTTAAAACTTTTTTAAAAAAAACCTTGTCAGTTTGCTGATAAGGTGTATTTTTGCACCCTCAAATTCAAAACCTAAAGACTATGTATTGGACACTGGAATTAGCATCGAAATTGGAGGACGCTCCGTGGCCTGCAACCCGCGATGAACTCTTGGATTGGGCTTTGCGTACCGGCGCTCCTCAGGAAGTGATAGAGAACCTTCAGGAGATTGAGGACGAAGGCGACGTTTACGAACGCATTGAGGACCTGTGGCCCGATTATCCCACGAAGGATGATTTCTTCTTCCACGAGGATGAGTATTGATTAGCTAACTATCTGATTATTAGTTATTTAAATAGGCTATTAGGTTAACTAATAGCCTATTTTTGTGTTCAAATAATCAATTATATAATATTAAATGACAACATAAGTTAACCTAAAATTGAACATGGTTTGGTACGTTTACGAAAGAAGATGAATACTAAACCGAAATCGCTCATAAGTCGTCCGTTTTGGTTTTTATTTGATCAACCCTATTACCTTTTCAATGAAAGCCTCGGTTGAAGCAATCCTTGGAGCAGTGTCTTCCTCGGTGGCATAATAGGTGCAATTGTAGTCGCTTTTCTCTCGTAATGTCTGAAGCTGCGAGTAAAACGCACCATCTTCTTTCGACAGGATGCCTGTTTTGACATAGTATTGGTGTAGCATCACCACAGCACCTTGATGGGTGCCAACAGGATGTTCGTCGTTGATCAGCAACGCACTTACCGCATGGAAAGCGGCATAATACAACCGATTGGCAATGTTATCCCAAAGACCAGCTTGGTGCAAAATCTCAATCTCTGAAAAGGTTTTACGGGCCTTTTCGATCTCCAAACCGACGATGATTTTCCTTTCTTCCTTGTTGATGCTCATACCAATTGGATTTTGTCTTGTTCAACGTTTTTGTAATAGGGCAAAAAGCGCATGGCCTCCCATTCTTCTTGCGAATAGGTCTGGACGCTGAAATACTCACCTAGGTCAAAACCAAGCTCCATGATAGGGTAGGCGATATTCTGGAAATCCTCTGCTTCCTGCGGACGATTGAGCAGAATGAGCAAATCCCAATCCGAATCCTCATGGTAGTCTCCCCGGGCACGCGAGCCATAGAGCAACAGCTGGGCATCTTCAGGAAGAATACGCCTGCCAAGCTTCTGGATTTGGAAAAGAATGTCGGTGTAACTCATGGCGCTATCTTATTTGCAATGGCAAAAATAATAAAAATCTGTAAATTAAAAGCAAAGATTCTTTTTCCCGTCTATAGTGCTTTCATAAGCGGACCGCCTAGTTGGTGAGATACAAATGATAAAGTACACGAAGATAGCGCTTTTTTCGAAAGTGCGCTATCAGATTCAAATAATTGTTTCTGGGCTCAATAGGTCAACCCTGGTGGGCTTTCAGCTGAAAGGCTGAGAAGTAGCAGGCTGGGTTAAGAAAGTGTCCCAGTGGGGATGAAAGGGGCGATGGACTTGGTCTTTTATCCGTATTCAGAGGTGGTTGCGGTGAATCGTGTAAATAGTACCGATAAAGTATACCAAAAAATAATTTAAAAGTATACCACTTAGGGTGAGTGATGCAAAGGTACAAGAAGTTGGTTAAACATTAGCTTTATTGATGATTTTTTTTGTTTCCTTGACGCGATAGGAGGCTC
>JAILBC010000064.1 GCA_024681295.1 Bacteroidales bacterium | reverse complement strand
GAACTGCACCGTGATCAGTGATATCAGCGTTGATGGCTTCGTACCTGAGGTCGACGCGCCAGGAGGTATTGTCCCAATACCAATCGGATGGATAAACGGTTACGGTTGAAGAGGCGACGTTGGCGTTGCCCGTGGGGCCTGCCGGGCCTTCGGGGCCCATCGGGCCACGGCATGACACCGCGAAAATCATCGCTGCCAGGGTCATGCAGATTACTGTTAACTTTTTCATTTTGATAGATTATTAAATATTAAACTTCAAATTCCTGCTTTAATTGGCTGCAAATCTACAAAAATCTTGCCTAAAACCTTCGCTTTGATAAAACAATCTCAAAAAAACGTACTTTTGCGGCATGAAAAACAAGGGGTTTATCGTTCATATCGCCGGCATCGTTGCCATGATCTTTTGGGGTATGTCGTTTGTATGGTCTACCCAGGTCTACCAAAACCTCAACCCTACCGCGACCATTTTCCTGCGTCTGGTGGTGGCTACCATCTTCTTGACGACCATTCTCTTTGTCTTCCGGCTGAACGAGAAAGTCCAAAAGAAGCATCTTGGACTCTTTGCCCTAGCCGCCATGTTCGAGCCTTTCCTCTATTTCATCTTCGAGGGTTATGGGCTGAAGAACACCTCCCCTGTCATCGGGGCCGGCATCATCGCCCTGATACCTTTGGTCACCCCCATCGCGGCACGCATTTTCCTTAAAGAGCGGCTCACCCCCATGAACATCGTAGGATTCATCATCTCTTTCGTTGGCGTGATGGTCATGTTGCTCAACAAGAACCTCGAACTCACCGCATCGCCAAAAGGCATTTTATTTCTTAGCGGTTCCGTCATTGTGGCTGTCGGCTATTCCATCGCTTTGATTCGGCTTACAAAACTCTATAAACCGTTGATTATCACGTGGATGCAAAACATCGTCGGGATGATTTATTTCATTCCTATGGTTTTCCTAATGGAAAGATTTGAACCGTCAAACTTTGCCAACGTAAGCGCCTATATTGTCCCACTGGTATGTCTGGGTATCTTTTGTAGCGCTGGCGCTTACGCATTGTGGGCCTTCACTTTCAGCAGATTAGGAGCTTCACGTGCCAACGTCTATTCCAACCTGATCCCGGTATTCACCGCTATCTTCAGTTATCTCCTCGCCATCGAGGACATGACGGCCTTCAAGATTATTGGCATCGCCATCGTCGTTGTCGGACTCGTACTCTCCCAACTGAAAACAAAAAAGCAATGATAACAAGTAAGACAAATCCAAAGATAAAGAACCTCGTCAAGCTACAAAAGGCTTCTGAGCGACGGGAACAGAACCGGATCTTGATTGAAGGCCAACGTGAGATTGAACGGGCACAAAAATGCGGTTTCGAGATTGAACAACTCTACGTTTGCGAGTCCCTTTTAAGAGAGCCCCTGAAGATTCAGGCTTCGTTTGTGGAGACCGTTTCGGAGGAGGTTTTTGATAAGATTGCCTACCGTGAAGGTAGTGATGGATTACTTGCAGTGGCCATTCCTAAGTACAAGAGCCTCAACGAATTCCAACCAAAGAAAAACGCTTTGATCATCGTGTTGGAAACCGTGGAGAAACCTGGTAATCTGGGTGCCGTAATGCGTACTGCCGACGCCGCTGGAGTGGATGCTGTTATCGTTGCAGACCCCGCCACCGACCTCTACAACCCCAACGCTATCAGGGCCAGCATCGGATGCCTCTTCAGTGTTCCGGTGTACGCCTGCTCTACCGAGGAATGCATCCAATGGCTCAAAAGGAACGACATCACCATTTATTGCACCTACCTGAAGGCTTCCATCGATTATTTGGACGCTGACTTCACAAAAGCCTCCGCATTGGTAATGGGCACTGAGGCCACAGGCATCTCCCAAGCTTGGGTCGACGCCGCCGACCAGAACATCATCATTCCAATGAATGGTATTGCCGATTCGTTGAATGTGTCGGTGACAACAGCCATAGTCACCTTTGAGGCCATCCGCCAGAGGCGGATGGTAGCTATGTAACTATACGTCTTCTACAGAGCTGGCATCCCTTCGGGATGCAACCAACCCTACCTCTGCAATCTCACCTTCACGAAGACTGGGTAATGATCTGAAGGATTCCTACGGATGTAATTATCGAAGGAAATCTCTTGCGGGGCATCAGAAGATTTTAGCGTTTCGTCGATTTCATCGGGTGTCCAATAACTATCGGTGAACACACCGTAGGCCTCCACTTTCATTTCGGGGGAGACAAACACATGATCGATGCGGCTGTTAGTGTAGTATTCCGTCTTGAAAGCATTGAAAGTACCATTTTCTGCGAAGCGGATGCGAGCGGCATCGTAGGAATCTTTCAAAATGCCCGATTCGGTGAAAATAGTGTAAATCTCATTAAATTGGTCCACATTGAAATCGCCTGTGATGAACACTGGAGCGCCTTGGGCAATCTCCTTTACTTTGGCCACCACTAATTTTGCGGCCTCGCGTCGAGCCACCACACCCACGTGGTCCATGTGGAGGTTGAAGAAATAAAACTCTGTCTCTTTAGGCTTGGGACCGAGGTTGAAGAGACCCCGACGGCGTCCATCATCAGGCTTAACCACCGAGAACTTGCCCCATGTGCAGATACGGATGCAAGCGGCATCCCACCCCAAACCAGGCTTGTCGGGTGTCTCGCTGAGCCAAAAATCACCATGGTCCAACAATCTAACCTTCCCTTTTTTATAAAAGATAGCCTCATGTTCGCCACCCCGCTTGCCGTCATCGCGCCCGATGCCGATATACTCATAGCCATCTAGCCCTTTGCGAAGATCTTGAAGTTGGCCATACAGCACTTCCTGTGTCCCAAAGATATCTGGCGCCATGAAATTCATCTGGTCACAAATCACTTGGCAGCGTTTGGCCCACACATTGCCTTGGACGCTGTCGTTGGCGTTTTTGTAACGGATATTATAAGAGCCTACCAGCAACTGCTGGGAATTGGCTGACAGGAAAAGGCTTAATAAAAGGCTGGTTAAGAGGAGTCTTCTCATTGATTTCTTATTTTGGGGGATAAAACTTAAGGTATAGGCTGAATGATATCCGCAAACTCGCTCCAGCCATAATCTGAAAGATATTTTTCTAAGCTCTCTTGGGGAACATAAATAACGTTTATTTCCGTTTCCTCAAAAGGCCACTGATTAAATATCTCAGGAGGGTTGGTAGCCAAACAAGTAATCGTCTTCAGGTTTGAACATCCGCCAAAGGCCCATGATCCGAGTCTAACAACCGATTCTGGAATGACCACTTCGGTGATTTGCGAACAAAAAGAAAAACCGCTTAAGAATTGGAGGGAATTTGGCAGTTCGATGGTAGTTAACGGGGTGTATGAAAATGCTTCACTTTCTATACTAATCAAGGATTCAGGCAGTTCAACAGAAGATAAGTTGGTATTAAAGAATGCATCTTCATCGATCACTTTTACCGATTGAGGGATAAAGACAGAGGATAATTCCTCACAATTTGAGAACAAATCCCTACTAATAGTATCCGTTCCTTCAGGGAGTGTGACTGTTTCAAGATGATGGCAGTTCTGAAATGCGCCGCAGTCAAGCTTAACATATTTTGTAAAGCTAAGCTCTTCTAAACCAGACATGATAAACGCATTAAAACCTATATACTTTAACGATTCGGGGAATTGAATTGACCGCAGGCTCTCGCATAAATAAAACGTTTCCGCTTGAATAGAATCCAGTGTGGATGGCAATTGCACATGACTTAAACTATGACAGTGACAAAAAGCTTTATCACCAATTTTTTTGACAGTATTGGGAATGATTATGGAGTTCAGCTCTTCACATCCATCAAATGCGCAGCGGTCGATTCGAGTGACAGTATAGGTCGTACCATCAAGAGTAAATGTTTCAGGTACAACGAGATCTCCATTGTACTCGTTTTGGTAATGGAACTGAGCTCCATACTTAGCATACGGATAGCCTGGAGAATAATAGGGAGGCAACACCGCTTCGTTTGAGGGCAGAAGTTGGAAAAACCATCTTTGACCAGAATTCTGTTCGAGAACAACGAATCTTTCCCCATCGACATAGAAAATCTCGTTAGAATTGATTGGCCCGTCGGGGTTGTCGTGATT
>JAILBC010000032.1 GCA_024681295.1 Bacteroidales bacterium | reverse complement strand
GTGGTCTTGATGAACCAGCTGTCGAGGGGATAGTAGAGCACGGGTTTGTCGGTGCGCCAGCAGTGCGGGTAGTTGTGCGTATGTTTCTCGCTCTTGAAGAGCTTGCCTTGTTCCTTGAGGAGCATCACGATGTCGACGTCGAGGCTCTTGTCCTTCTCGGTCTTGGTGGGGTCGTAGGCGTTCTTCACGAATTGGCCGGCGTAGGGGCGGTAGGCCTCCACGTCCATGCAGTTCTCGACGAAGTTGGGGTCGAGGTCTTCGATGCGGAAGAACTTACCGGTGCGGTCGACCATAGGCTGCGGCTTGCCGTCCTTGTCGATCATCTGCAAGGGCGGGATGCCCGCGGCGGCGGCCACGCGTTTATCGTCGGCACCAAAGGTCGGGGCAATGTGGACGATACCGGTACCGTCCTCAGTGGTGACGTAGTCGCCAGGGATGATGCGGAAGGCGCCTTCGCCCGGGTTAACCCAAGGAATCAGCTGCTCATATTCGATGCCAACGAGGTCCTTGCCCTTGAATTCCTTGACGACTTCGGGAGCCTCCTTGAACATGGTCTCGACCAAGGCTTTGGCCATGAGAATACAGCAAGGTTCTTCCGTATAAGGATGGACGGTCTTCAAAAGGACATAATCAATATTCGGTCCCACACAGAGAGCCGTATTTGAGGGTAAAGTCCAGGGTGTAGTAGTCCAAGCTATTGCATACGTAGTCAACCCTTCAACTCTAAACTCTAAACTCTCAACTCTCAACTTAAATAGTGCCACACAAGTGAGGTCTTTCACATCGCGATAGCAGCCGGGCATATTCAGTTCGTGTGAGCTGAGGCCGGTGCCGGCAGCGGGGGAGTAAGGCTGGATGGTGTAGCCCTTATAGAGCAAACCTTTGTTATACAAGTCTTTCAGCAGGAACCACAAGGTCTCGATGTAGTCGTTGGTGAAGGTGATGTAAGGATCGTTCAGATTGACCCAGTAGCCCATCTTGCGGGTGAGGTCGTCCCACATGTCCTTGTATTTCATCACTTCCTCGCGGCAGGCACGGTTGTAGTCATCCACGCTAATCTTCTTGCCGATGTCTTCCTTGGTGATGCCGAGTTTTTTCTCCACGCCGAGTTCCACGGGCAGGCCGTGGGTGTCCCAACCGGCCTTGCGGACCACGTGTTTGCCTTTCAATGTCTGGTAACGGCACACCACATCCTTGATGGAACGGGCCATCACGTGGTGGATGCCGGGGGTGCCGTTGGCGCTCGGCGGACCTTCGAAGAACACGAAGGCGTTATCTTTATCACGATTGTCGAGGCTCTTCTGGAAGGTGTCGTTCTCCTCCCAGTATTTGCGGATCTCATTAGCTGTCTCAGTGAGATTCAGCTGTTTATACTCTTTGTAGTTCTGCTTCATCTTGCTGGCTTGAATTGAAGCCGCAAAGATACAAAAAAAACAGAGGCTTCTAGTGGAAGCCCCTATTTTTTTAAGAATAAATACAAAGAGGTTTATTTCTCGAGGTTGAGCAGCAGTCCACCGCCGTCGCCGGTCATGATCTCAGGCAGTTTGCCGTCCCACTTGTTGATCCACTCGAGTTGGACAATCTTGGGGTTGCTCGAGACGGAGGCGCCTTTGATTTTCAGGGCCTCGGCTTCACCTTCGGCGTTGAGGATCTGGATGTCCTTCTCAATCTCGGCTTGCTTCTTCAACTCCTCCTTCTGCTTGGTGACCTCCACCAAGGTAAGGGCCTTCTGCTCTTCCAGTTTCTTCTGGTTCAGAGCGGTCTCGTAGTCGCTGTTGTAGTACACCTCGCGGATGTCGATCTGGTCGAGGATGAGGTGATACGACTTAATATCGTTCTTCATCCTCTCGAGCACGATGGCTTGGATCTCTTCACGGCTGGTGCTATACACCTGGATGGGGGTGTATTTACTGGTGGTGAGGGCCAAAGCTGATTTCAGTTTGGGCTTGATAACGTTTTCCTCGAGCCAGTAGAAGCGGCCGTTCTCCTTACCATCGGTTTCCGACACATTGTCGTAGATCCACCAGGCGTATTCGGGGTCGATGCGCCACGAGGCGCTGATGTCGAATCCCATCTTGATACCGTCGATGGTGGGGGTCCACACGGTCTCCGACTGGGTAGCGTCGGCTTTGTACGACTTGTAGTTGGGGTCGTTCTGGCTTACGGCGGAGCGCTTGGCGCAGGTATACACCTGTTCGGTCTTGTCCATGGTCTGCACGTTGTACCAGGGCAGGATGAGGTGCCATCCAGTGTAGTAGGTCTGCTGCTTCACGCCGCTGGGGGTGATTACCACGCCGCACTCCTGGGGAGGAATAATGGTGAGGAAGCTTGAGAACGCCAGGTAAATGACGGGAATGACCCAAAGCAGCACGTTGTTGAAGAGGGTCTTGTGGCCTTTGTTTTGTTTGCGTAGTGAGCTGTTGATGATGGCTGCCACAACACTGTAGATAATTGCAAGAATTGCTATTGTATTAAATATTCTCATTTTATATTAATATATTATTATAATTAACATCCAATTGCTCTGGAGATAACCAATCTTAGTATTTCAGAGGTTCCTTCTCCTATTTGTAATATGCGCTGGTCGCGGTAGAAGCGCTCCATGTCGAACTCTTTGAGAAGTCCGTGACCGCCCATCACCTGCACGGCGTTGTTGCACACCTCGTCGGCGACTTCGGAGCAGTAAAGTTTGGCCATGGCGGCTTCCTTGCCGAAGGGACGGTGTTGGTCCTTGAGCCAGCAGGCGTGGTAGAGCAGGTTACGCGCGGCTTCAATCTTCACGGCCATATCGGCGAGCTTGAAGGCCACGGCTTGGAACTTGCATACGGGCTTGCCGAACTGCACGCGTTTCTTGGAGTAGGCGAGGGCCATCTCGTAGGCACCTTGGGCGCAGCCGAGGCCCATTGCGGCGATGGAGAGACGACCTGAATCAAGAGTAGCGAGCATCATATGGGAGCCTTCACCAGGCTCGCCGAGGATGCACTCCTTGGGAAGACGCACGCTATCGAACACCAGCTTGCCAGTGTTGGAGGCACGCCACATCATCTTATCGTCCATGGGTGTTGCAGTGAAGCCCGGGGTGCCGTTCTCCACCAGCAGGGCGGTGAACACGGGCTTGCCGTCTTTTTCACCGGAGATGGCCTGCACCGAGGTGCCTAGGCTGATGGGTGTAGCACTATTGGTGATGAAGATCTTGGAGCCGTTGAGCAGCCAGGTGTCGCCTTCGAGTCGGGCCGTCGTCTTGGTGCCGCGTGAGTCGCTGCCGGCGTCTTCTTCGGTCAGACCGAAGCCCCAGATACGGTCTTTGCACAGACGGGGCAGGTACTTGCGTTTCTGCTCTTCGGTGCCGTAGTCTTTGATGGGACCGATACCCAATGAGTTGTCGGCGGCGATGGTGGCGGCAGTGCTGCCGTCCACACGGGCCAGCTCCTCCACGGCGATGATGTAACTCAGGTTGTCCAAGCCTTGACCACCGTATTCTTGGGGCACGGTCATGCCTAACAAGCCCAATTCACCCATTTTCAGGGTGAGTTCCACATCGAAATGCTGGTGCTCATCGTTGTAACGGGCCACAGGCTTCACTTCCGCTTCGGCGAAGTCACGTACTTTCTGGCGTAACGCTTCTTGTTCTTTGGTTAAATCGAAATTCATATGTTTGTCCTTTATGGGCGAACACATAGGTTCGCCCCTACGATAACTCGATTAATTGTTTTTTATTATCAACCATCTCATTTTCCACGACCAAAATCTTTTTCACCTTGGCCTTGGCGGTGGCCGTGATATTGTTCTCCATCTTCATGGCTTCCACCACAATCATCACGGTGCCAGCGGTCACCTCGTCACCTTCTTTCACGTTGATCTTCACCACCTTGCCGGGCATGGGCGAGACCAGCGTGCTCTTGTCGTTGGCCTGTTCCTTGCGGGCGTAGTCGAGCGTGTCGTTGAGCTGGTCGGTGCGGAAGCAGTGGAAGTTGAGGCCATGGAAGTTGACGATGGTCTTCTGTTCGTCGTTCACGGAGCAATACACCACCTCAGTGCGGCCGTTGAGCATAAGCTTCAATTGATGCCCATCATGTGCGATGTATTCGGCGGTAAAAGGTCGGTCGCCAATATAACCATCGATTTTGCGGTTGCTGGTATTGTTGATGCGGACAAGAACCTTGTGCCCTTCAACATCCACTGTGAATTGACTATGGAATCGCCAATAGCCGATTTCTTCCCAAACGTTTTCAGTAAGTTTTTCAAAACGTTTCTTATAGAAATCGTAAAGCAGGAAACAAACAGATATATCGTTGATATTCAAATTATTACGACTATCATTCAGCGCTTTCAACAATGTTTCTTGATGCGTGGCGCAGAAAGAAGTATCGATTTTGTTCTCAGCGAAGTCGGGGTTTTTGATGACTTCCCAGAGGTAGGCTTTGTTGGTGGTGAGTCCTTGGAGGATGAACTCCTTGAGGGCGTGTTGAGCCGTCTCGATGGCGGCTTGGCGAGTCTTGCCGTAGCAGACGAGCTTGGCAATCATGGGGTCGTAGGCCTCGCTCACGGTGCAGGGACCGTCGATGCTGCTGTCCACGCGGGTGCCTCTGACTTGGGGCTCATGGTACGCGGTCACCTTACCTGGAGTGGGGAGGAAACCGTTCTCGGGGTCCTCGGCATAGATACGGAGTTCAATGGCGTGACCTTGGGGAGTGGAAAGTGGAGAGTTGAAAACGGAAAACTTTCCACTTTCCACTTTCCACTCTCCACTTTCTATCTCCTTGCCGCGGGCGATGCGGATTTGCTCTTCCACGATGTCGATACCAGTGCGCATTTCAGTGACGGGATGCTCCACTTGGATGCGGGTATTCACCTCCAGGAAGTAGAAGTTCAGCTCCTTGTCGACGATAAACTCCACGGTGCCGGCGTTTTTGTAGCCGATGCCCTTACAGAGTTTCACTGCCGTGGACAACAGTTGTTGGCGCTTTTCTTCCGTCAGGGTGGGTGAGGGCGACTCCTCGATGATTTTCTGGTAGCGGCGTTGGATAGTGCATTCACGCTCTCCAAGATGGATGATGTTGCCGTGGTGGTCGGCAAGGATCTGAACCTCGATGTGGCGCGGGTTCTCGAGGTATTGCTCCACGAACACGGTGCCGTCGCCGAAGTATTTCTCCGCCTCGCGGGATGCGCGCTCCAGCTCATCTTTCAAATCTTCCTTCTGACGTACGATGTGCATGCCTTTGCCGCCACCGCCTGCCGCTGCTTTGATGAGCACGGGGTAGGGCAGGGTGTCGGCTTTCGCCAGGATATCGTCCAAGGAGCCTGTCAGTCCGAAGGTCACGGGGATGTCGTTTTGGATGGCGACTTCTCGTGCAGCGATTTTGTTGCCCATGAGGCGCATGGTTTCTGCGTCGGGACCGATGAAGATCAGGTTGTTCTGCAGGCATGCCTCGGCGAACTCTGGATTCTCGGAGAGGAATCCGTAGCCGGGGTGGATGGCTTCGGCGCCGCTATCGAGGGCGGCGTCGATGATCTTCTGTATGTTAAGGTAGGTGTCCTTGAGGCTACCGTTGCCTAGAGGGTAGGCTTCGTCGGCCATGCGGCGGTGCAGTGCGTCGGCGTCGTTGTCGGCGAACACGGCCACGCTCTCGATGTGCAGCCGCTTGAGGGTCCGCATGATGCGCACGGCGATCTCCCCGCGGTTGGCGATCAGTATCTTGTTTATCTTCCTTGTATTCATTCTGTCTTCTGTCTTCTGACTTCTAACTTCTGACTTCTGATTTTTACTTCATGCAAAAATAATCATTTTTTTGATAGCATGACCTTGCGAGATATTATGAAAAAGATTATTTTTGCATCGTAAATATACATATTTGTAATTTTAAAAAGAAAAATATAAGTTAAATTATCATAAAATTAAAGTTATATAATGGAAGATTATTCTGAATACTCGGTGCCTGAATTAGTGCGGATGCTTGGCTCTCGGTTCAAGGAATATCGGATGCGAGCAAACATGACTCAAAAGGAAGTGGCAGAAATGTCAGGATTGTCGGTGTTAACGATTCATCGGTTTGAGAATGCTGTGGTCAAGAATATTTCTCTCAGTTCTTTCCTTTTGCTTTTGAAGGCAGTGGGCTGTATCAACGACTTGAAGGAGTTGATGCCTGAACAGCCTGAATCACCTTATTTGTATAACGATAAATATCAAAAAGCGCAGCGTGTGCGTCATCAAAAACAATGAAAGAAGCATTAAAAGTTTTTCTTTGGGGTATGGAAGTTGGTCGATTGGCTTGGCATGAAAGCCGTCATATATCCTATTTTATTTACAACTCTGAATTTCTCCGATCCAATGTAGACATTGCTCCGTTGACAGCCTCCATTCATCATCCTTTGAGTAGTCGTGCCATCTTTGGTGAAGAAGAGCGCATTTATCAGAAACTACCCTCGTTCATTGCTGATTCGTTGCCTGATGCTTGGGGTAACCAACTTTTTGAGCAGTGGCGTAAATCGAATCATATCTCTGATCGAAGTGTTACATCTTTGGAAAAATTGGCTTTCATCGGAAAACGAGGTATGGGTGCATTGGAGTTTGTGCCTGAGATAGACCGTGGATCGATGTTGGAAAAAATTGACATCAAAGCATTGGCTGATTTAGCAGAAAAGATTTTCATGGAGCGTGAAAACGTGAGAATTCTTCCTGATGAATCGCTAACCTTGCAATCATTGATAGCTGTTGGAACGTCAGCAGGAGGCCGTCAACCGAAAGGCATTGTTGCCATCAATAGAGAAACGGGGGAAATCCGTTCGGGTCAAATAGATTTGGATCCAAGTTTTGACTATTATTTATTGAAGTTTGGAGATAGGAGGCGTTCAACTGCCGAATTGGAGCAGACATATTATGAAATGGCTTTGGCGGCGGGTATTAACATGATGGAATCAAGTTTGCTTGAGGTCGAGGGAACAAATCATTTCTTGACTCGTCGTTTTGATCGTGATGAGACTGGCAAACTCCACACACAGACTTTGGCAGCGATGAATCCAGAGGCAGACAGCTATGAAAAACTGCTGACGGTATGCCGTAAGTTACATTTGCCCGAAGTGGATTGCCAACAAGTGTTTCGACGTTTAGTGTTTAACATCCTTGCTAACAATACTGATGACCATCATAAGAATTTTGCGTTTATTATGAATCGTCAAGGCATTTGGCGGCTTTCCCCGGCATATGATATGACCTATATTTTTGACACGGGCGGTTATTTACCTAACAGGGAACATTGTTTAATGATTGGTGGAAAGCTCCAGGATATTACTCGTGAGGATATTATCGCCTTTGCTGGGGATGAAGGTATTCGCGCACCAGAATCCATCATTCGTGAAGTGGCTGCTGCCATTGCTTCCTTTAGGCCGTTGGCCGTTAAGAATGGTGTAAAAGACGAGTGGATAGGTCGTGTAGAAAATACGCTGAGTGAGCATTTGGAGGCTTGGGGTTTAAAAGAATCTCCCAAGGCTAATGCTTTTGATATTGCTGGCCACCAAGTCGAAAACCTCCACATCGAACAGCAGTTCAAGGGGAACTACCTTCTTCAGGCCACCATCGACGGCAAGGCTTTGAAGTACATCATCCGCAAGGGTACCCCTGACCATGATTTGCTGACTCAGATAGGATTGGCGAACCTTTCGGAGGGACAGCTGGAGGATATGGCTAAGCGGTATTTGTTGCCGAAGGTAGATGATTTATCCGTGATTTAGCAAATAATGGATCTCAAACTCTAATTCGTCAAACGTTTTTCCCTTTACTACGTCATAATAAGGCCTGTGTTCGACAAGCCATTCTGCAATGGCTTTGCTTAATCCCAATCGAGACAGTCCGCCAACTGGCTGGAATGATTCAGTGATGCTAATAAAAGCATCTTTGTCAATAGGATAACTTGGATATTTTTTGTCGAAGTCAAACATTCTATCAGTTCAAAACCAAAACCTTTAGACGGTTAATAGCGACACAAAATTAAAGAAAAGAATCAAAAATGGCAAGGTTTATTATGATTGAGAAAGTGATCATTCGTTTTTTTGTTAACTTAGCAGCTTAAACTGCTAGCTCAAAAACTAAACTGGGTTCAAATGAAAAAAGAAGAAACCATATCGCTCTTGCTGTTACTCGGCTTCGCCGCATCCCTAACTATAGGCTTGCTGTTGGATTATGGCGGATGGCGAAAATTTTTGGTAATACTATCCTTCTTCCTATTGTTGTTTTCGATGGGCCTTTATAAAGGGGAAGACCATAAGGCCAATCGGGTGGAAAAGCTCGTGATGATAGTTTTCTTTTCTGTATTCGGCGGAATGATTGCTTTCTCACTTCTTTATTCTGGCATAACGAATCTTCATGAGGGTGGTTGGCTCTATTTTGCGTTCTTTGTGGTGCTGGGTACGGCAGCCGGCTGCGTTGCTTATTACTTCTTACGAGGGAAAGGGTGGCTATATACAAGAAAGAGTTGGCTGGAGGTTGCTGCTCCTCTGGCCACCAGGGAAGGAAGGGGAGAAACGAAAGCGTTTAAGGTCGTCTCTCTTGATAAGGACACGACTTGTGTCTATTATCCAAGGTTGAAACGGCTTCATGTCATCCGTAGGCTTTATACAGATCCAATGCGACACAAGGAGGAATTCCAGGAACGCATAAACAATCTTGATGGACTGATTAAGCAAACCGAATTGATGCTCGACCTGAAGGCAAACGCCCAAGCCAGTCCCTTCTTTTTTGACATAGAATTCATCATTTCCAAACGCCTTGCTACGGAAGAAAACATAAAACTTATCAAGGGTCTCTTGGACACCTTGTCTGCCGATGACAAGCCAATTTATCTTCGCGTTCACATAGATAACGAGATTTGGTTTTTGCATATATTCCAAAACAAAATGGTGAAAGCTAGGGTTTATCGGGTTGATGACATTGATTCGGAAGATGATCAAGATGGTGACGAAGTGGCCGTCGCAAAGCATCGCCCTGATGAAATCCTTGACAAAATCCTCACAGGCAATAATTTTGACGATATACGTGAAATGTTTGAGATCTCTCAAGAAGAATTCGAAAAGTTGTTTGCCGAAGAGAAAGCGGCCAACGGTCCTTGCTCTTCCGATGAATTCATTAATGAGGTGTTGGAGAATACGAATGACGATGAAACAGATTGGGACGACGAAGATGACAGAGGCAGGTACATCGAGCAGAGAATTCAGGAGATGATTGACGAGATGAATGAAGAGTTAGAAAGAAACACCGACCAGAAACCGAAGTTTGAAGTATTAATGTGGCAGGGAACCCATTTCACAGCCAAGTTCGAACAAGCGTCATTTCCTAAAGGATACTTGAATGTTTGGTTAGAGTATTCCGAGATAAGGGAAGAAACCGTCAGAAGGCAAACTGAGGGGTTCGTCTCAGGCTTTAGGCTTATAGCGATTAGGAATGAAGAATTTGGACAGCCTGGCACCAATATCATTTACCAAATTGACCCCGAGGACCATACTCTGATTCCGAAGATTGACATCAAGGAAGGAGAGTCGGTTTTTGGCATCCAGGACTTTGATTTCAATTGCATTATGAAAGTCAGTTTCAGGCCTTCCCTTGACAATCTTGACGGATTGATTCCGCTGTATGAGTGGGAGATTTGATTAACAAAAACAATTGTTTTTCTGAAAAAAAGTCTATTTTAATAAACTTTTTCTGATAAATCAAAAAAAGGTTTATCTTTGCACTTGAAAAGTCTATTATAATATACCAAAAATGGTTTTAAGTGAAATCATAAAAAACAGACGGGCAAAACTAAAGCTGTCGCAGGCTGACCTCGCGGAGATGGCGGGTGTAAGCCTAGCTACGGTGAAAGATATTGAGAGAGGAAAGGGAAATCCATCTATCCGCACGGTGGAGAAACTACTTGAAGTCTTGGGACTTGAAATAGAGTATCGTATTCGTCAAACAGTTTAATCGATGAACAATGAGACAGTTAGAGGTTTACTACAATGACGTGAAAGCTGGAGTGCTTACAGAACTCGCGCAGGGCAATGGCTATCGCTTTGAATATGTCCCGGAATACTTGGCAAGCAAATTTCCTCATATATCGGTGACATTGCCAAAGAGTGACACTCCATATGAAAACGACAGGCTCTTTCCGTTTTTCGCGAATCTTCTTCCCGAAGGGACCTTGCGACGTATTGTTTGCCGCGAGCACCATATTGATGAGAACGACTTGTTCGGTATGCTTTGCGTCATGTCAGGCGTTGATACCATTGGCGCCATTAGTTTAAAAAGGATAGGTGATGAAAGACGATAACACATTGTTTGATAAACCGAAAAATCAAAACGCAACTATCTGCGTATAGTGAATGAGAGATTAAGTCGGTTTGTAAGAAAAAACAACTAATCATAACCCAACAAAAAACAATTGTTTTTCTGAAATAGTTTTTGTTACTTTGTTCCGCTTTTGTCTTTGGCGTAGCACGGAAAAATGGTATTGAAAATTAGTTGTAGCACTATAGATTATGTAAGCGAAAAGATTGATGAGTCAATTAACTAAAAAATATTTGTATGAAAAAAATTAAACTCTATCTTTATGGAAGATTCTTTGCGGTGTTGTTGTTAGCTGCAATGTGCTTTTCATGTAAAAAGACGGTGTATAATGAAACCGTTCAATTTCCTCAAAAGGTTCGGATGATAGAAGGGCAAAAATGTTTGCTTGGCGTTTTGTTATACGAACCCTACACCGAAACAAATGGCTTTCTTTCTTCAACAATTGAGACTGGCGTTAATATTTATAGATTTTCATCATGGCGATCAAATCATCCAGAGATTGTGCTTGTGGAGAACGATACAATCTATGCGCTTTCCAAGGGAGATGCTGTGGTTACAGGGAGTTATGAGGATAACGTTGGTTCACATGAGGTGGCTTGTTATGTTAACGTAACTAACCAAGGCTATACTACCATAGATAATGATTTAGATACTGTTTTCTTGACAAAAGGTTTGGAAATCCATGGGCTCCTTGATTTTTATTCAAGTCACACCTTGTTTTTTGAAATCGAAGATACAACTTGTTGTAAGTTATCTAATATAGTGTCTATCCCGATAAACTATCCAGGAAATACAGATTCTGGCACAATGACGATTATTGATGTTTTTACCACATTGGTTCATTACAATCTAACGCTGCGAGGTCTTCAAGATGGAACAACTATAATAAGAATGTTTAATGATTCGGCGGAAATAGATGTTAGAATTCCAATCGTTGTAAGATAACCATAACGTGAGGCTTTAAAAAAAGTTTTGTAAAACAGAGATGCTATGAAGAATTATGTTTTATTTATTGTTTTGTCGTGTGCGGTTGCTATAAATGCTTTTGCCCAAGTGCCTAATATGACGGATGACAAGTCGTTGGTGATGGGGACAATTCAAGGGATACCAGAAAACGATAAGAGCTTTGGGGACTGGTTGGTAGACGTGGAAAACGAATCGTGGTTTTTTGGTTACACGGGCTATGCTTTGGCTGGAGAAGTAAATGAGTTGCATGGGGCAATATTTGGAGTGTCAATAAAGAACTTCATGGTTGATGCGGAAGTGAGTTGGGGCCATGTCATTGATAATGGTATCTATGCAAGTGATGCCGAGTTGAGGAAAACTAAGGGTATCTCTTGCCAAAAATCATTAATGGCCGTTGTCCAAGGTTACTATAAATTGTTTTCTTTTGGTGTGGGACTAGGAGGTGTGAGCGAATTAGGAGAAAGCAAATCCACGAAGATAACGAATAATGGAGATTTGTATTCAATTGCAACTGAAGAGATTTCTTATTATAACGGATGGTTCTTTGATATACGTCCGACGGTGAGAGGGTATATTCCATTATCGTCGAGGGATAGTTATTCTAATTATCCTGTATCTTTATTCTTATCGGCGGGTTATGACATTGTGCCGGATAATACAGATCTTAATCAATGGAGTTTTGGCATAGGACTGAAGTTTGTGTTTTAGTTGTTTTTTGGTGAATATTTACAATTTAGCATAAAATGAAAAGATTGTTACTATTATTTGTTGCTGTATTTTATGTGGCAGTAGTTTTTGCACAAACGGGATACGACCCAAGTAAGCAATTGGTAAAAACAAAAAGTAACGGGAAATATGGCTACGTGGATGAAAAAGGCAAGGTGGTTATTCCTTGTGTTTATGACGCCATTGGCGAATTTAGGGATGCCAAACACCCCGTTAGGGCAAAAAGAGATGGGCGTTGGACTTATGTAGATAAGTATGGGAATGAATTAAAAACACGTTTTGATTGGGCTTTTCCTTTTTATGATAGCGATCTGGCTCTTGTTTATGAAAAAGAATGGGAGGGAAGAACTAATTTTGGATACGTCAATGATAAAGGTATTTTTGTTATTCCCACCAAGTATTTAAAAGCCTACCCATTTTCCAATGGTTTGGCTGCGGTAAAAAAACACAAAGAAAGGAAATATGGCTTTATTGATACTCGTGCGACGGAGGTGTTAAAGCCGGCATACGACGATGTAAAATGGGGTTTTATTGACGGCTTGGCTTGGGTGAAGAAGGGCAATAAATGGGGAATGATTACCAAAACAGGAGAAACCAAGGTGAATTTTGAATATTCGAGGTTGGGTAAATTTGATCCCGAAACAGGTTTTGCCGATGCGATTACCAGTGATGGCCAAACACATTTTTATGATTCGAAAGGAAGAAGATACAATTCCTCTGATGACAGAGTAAGGGCATATCCTAATTCGATGAAACCTAAAATTAAGTGGCCCAGCATTCCGTCTTCAACTAGTCAACAGTTGCTTGCTGTTAGTTTTGAGGTCGAGTCGGACTCAAAGATCGATCTCTGTAAGGTGTATTTAAACAATTTCGAAGTGGGTGGCTTCGTTCCAGGAGGTTCTTTTGTTATTGAAGACGAAAAAGCAAAAGGGAGTTTTAATGTTACCATTGACAAATCTTTGACATTAAAAGAAGGTCTAAACACGATCTCCATAAAAGTGAGAAATGCTAGTGGGGAAACACAAGAACAGAGAACCATAGAATACAAGCCCAGTAAACCAATACAAGAAAAAGCATATATTGTTTGGGACAATTATCTGGCGACGACCTCTGAACAAAGATATGAGTTAAACGCCACGGTGAATTCAACGGTTGAGTGCGCGGGCATCCAGGTTTTCCAGAAAGGGGAAGAGATACCTTCAGCCAAGGGGTCCTATATTGTGGAAGAGCAAAAGAATGCAGAAGACTTTCGTTTTGTTATTAAGGTAAAACGCAGTCTTGAATTAGAAGAAGGTGCAAATGAAATAAAAATTGTAATAAAAAACAGCCAAGGAAAAGTAATTAAATCAGAGAAGATGGTCGTTACATACACCCCAAAGGAGAAGCGAGTTGCTTTGGTGATAGGTAATGCCAATTATTCCAAATACCCTTTAAAAAGCCCTGAAAACGATGCAAATGCGATTTCTGCCAAGCTCCGACAACTTGGTTTTGATGTTATGGGAGGCAATAATCTGACAAGGTCGCAAATGGAATCCATGGCGGATAGGTTTGAAGAAGAGTCAAGTCATTGTGATGTGGCTCTGTTTTATTTTTCAGGGCATGGTTCCCAGGCAGATGACGTGAATTATTTGATTCCTGTTGATTTCGATCTTGTCCAAGTGGGGAAAGAAAAGTACTATGGTATGCCAGCTGTTTATGTGTTGGAAAGAATGAAAGCAAAAAAGAGAATTGTAATACTAGATGCTTGCCGTACAAATCCGACGTTAAAAGGACAAACTGGAGGCCTTGCCGCAATGAATCAGGCGGATACATATTTTTCGTTTGCCGCTGCAGTAAAACAACCGGCGATTGATGGAGGTGAGGGTAATCTTAGTCCTTACACGGAGGCATTAATCCATGCTTTGGATAAACCTAATTTGTCTATAGACGCCGTTTTTAGAGAAGTTATAAAAGAAGTCAAGATTAAGACTAAAGGTTTCCAAATACCTTATGTAAATCATTCTTTTACCGAAGATTTTATTTTTAACAAGCAACAATAGAATAATTGCTATGTTGTATAAAAAAATATTTTATAAATATAAAGAAATCAGAAATGCGCATTTTAAGATTTATTATTACAGTTATTCTTTGGGTTTTGTCTTGTGTTTGTGTTCAAGCTCAAGAAGAGTTTTACATGTCGGGACTTCTTCCTGATAATGGTACGTACAACAAGCTTCCTAGGAAAAAAGAGATGGTTACAAAAGGAGGTCCGAGCCTTCCTAACCAATACTCTCTTAAACAGTACTGTCCTGTGGTAAAAAGCCAGGCGCAATTTGGAACATGCACTGGTTGGGCTACGACTTATGCCGCCCGGACTATCGCTGAAGCGATAAGATATAGCTGGACAGATAGAAAAAAAATTACGGATGAGGCCTTTTCGCCGCTGTTTGTGTATGCCCAGATAAAGAATAATAATGATGTAGGCTGTAAAGATGGTTCTTATATTTATGATGCATTGCGGTTGCTGAAAACAACAGGAACGCTCAAAATGAGCGATTTTGATTCTTTATGTGCAGCGCCAGATGATATTAGTCAGCGGATGAAAGAAGCGGCCAATAGTTATAAACTTGATGATTGGTGTACTTTATTCAATTACGAGTGCAATAATAAAAGTGAAAAGATTTCAAAAGTTAAGAAATCAATAAGTGAGCAGCATCCTGTTATCATAGCCATGTGGTTGAATAGAAGCACGTTTCGAGAAACTCGTGAGGTAATGAGTTTGGCGGGCGTTAATACAGATTTCCCGACGAAGAATCCAAAAAAGGAAGGGTACCATGCTATGTGTGTTGTGGGTTATGATGATGACAAATATGGAGGCGCTTTTCAAATCATGAATAGTTGGGGGACTTGGTGGGGTGATAACGGCTTTTTCTGGGCAAAATACGATGACTTTGCTAGAACTGTGGATCAGGCCTATGAAATAACTGTAAAACCGTTGCCCCAGCCCACGCCTAAACCAGAACCTGCACCGATTGTACAGAACAATTATGCTGCGAAAGTTGAAATGACATGGAAAAATGGTAAAGAAATAAAGTCGATGTTGGATGTCGAAGGAAACATGAACTATTACAGGTTGTATGGCGAATTGCATTCTGGGGATTCTTTGAAGGTGTTTATTTCAAATAATGAGCAAGCGTATGTGTATGTTCTTAGCTCGGATTTAAATAACAATGTCACAGAATTATTCCCGTGTCCATATGTTAATAACAATGACGGAGGCATTGAGAGAAAAAACTATAGCCCAGCTCTGACTTATCACTCTAATTATATCGCCTTGCCAGATGAAAGTCACTCTATTGTAATGGATGAAACCAAGGGAACCGATTATTGGTGTATTTTGTATTCCAAAGAAGCGTTGGATTTCGATTCCATCCTTGATAAAGTCAAGACAACAGAAGGGTCTTTTTGTGTAAAGGTTCAGGCTGCTTTATGTGACAAGATGGTACCCAACGACGATGTCCGTTTTGTGATAAACAATATAGAATTCAGTGCCAAGTCGGAAAAAACTGTTGTGCCAGTGATTATTGAGGCGGTTCATAATTAATACAAATTCGTGTATGACTCGAAAAAAACGCATACTGTATTCGGCAATAATCGCACTAGCGTTTCTGCTTCTCACATATTTCGTGAGCAATCTCCCTTTTTCATTAACGGGCGAAAAACTATTTCTAAAAAAGTTGGAGATGATTAAGAGTGGCGATAATGATTGCAATGCTTTGGATAGCGTTTTGTTTATTAATGTGAATTATGACAAAGTAATGCAGCCTTATTGCGATCCTCGTTCTGGGTGGTGTGGACGTGTGCCCATTGTTGATCGTCATAAATTACTATTATTACTTCAATTTTTAAAAACACAAGAAGAAAAAGCTAAGGTATTAAATGAAGAGTATTATAAATTCATTTTGTTTGATGTTTTCTTGGGTGATGATGTGACGACTGAATGGGATAATGAACTGTTTTCAACTATTTTGTCTATGCCAAGGATTGTTATTCCTTATCGTGAAGGGGAAAGAATTGCAGACGAGCGATTAATGCAAAAGGCTTTTTTGGCAAAATACTCCCAATCGATACTGATAGCTGGTTTTACTAAATATCCATACTATATAAGAACGAAAAAAGGAGAGTGGGAAGAAACGCTCCCTGCTGCAGTGTTTGAGGAGATGACGGGAAGAAAGATAAAAAAAATAGGTCCGTTATATTTTGATGGTTGGCGCTTGGCAAAACGCAGCTGTTTTTTACCATTGGATGTGTGTCCAAACTATTGGCAGAACCTGGGGGTGGATCTGCTTGATGACACATTGATAATAAGTCAAAATGGAATTAGTACTATCTGTCAAATTGGGGATAATCGACTGCTTAATTCGCCAAATCTTACTAAAAACAAAATTATTGTCATTGGTTCAGATCAAGGAGACGACATGCATAATACATTCAAAGGGGAGTTGGCTGGTGCAGCCGTTAATTATAACGCTCTTGTTTCCATGCAGAAAGGCCGCTACCGAATCGAATTGCTCCCAGTTTTGTTTTTGCTTGTTGTATATTTTTTACTAACTTGTTATATACTTGGTAATGGGAAAATGAGAATCCTCGATTCTGAATGGTATAGAAAACTCAAAACCATATGGAAAATATTGATTTTCTTTTTGTTGGCATTATTTGGGTGTTATTTTGTCTTAAAATTATGTTGCATACTGTTGTTCTTTCTATTTGATAGGATTTTTGAAATTTTTATTGTATCAATTCTGTTTTCCTTGTTGTCGTTTGTTTTAGAATTCAAAAAATATATATTATCATGAAAACAAAACGATTTTTCTGTATTGTCTTAATGTTGTTATTAACAGGTATAGCATTTATTCAGGCTCAAGATAAATGTGACTATACTTTTGAAGTGTCATATTCCAATTGTGGCGAAATCAAAATAGGTAATGGTAAGGCTGTCAAAGGGGTGAGATTTGATGACGTAAATGAGATTCATTGGGCCAAAAATAGGGAAAACCAGACTTTAAAGGTTTGGAATTGTTATAAAGGTTGTTATGAATTATTGGTGTTTAATAACAAAGAGAAAAGGACTATGTTTGTATCAGATAGGGAAGCAAACACCAAAGGATGGTTAAATGACGATGATTTTGTTGCCTTTGACACCCTTTATTATATGTTGGATACGTTAAAAATACGAGCATCATTTACCCAATCCACGGAAACGATAAACAAAGCAATCTTCTATGTGGATGATGAAATAATTGAGTGTAATGTTTCTAAGACAAAAGATGGTAAAGAATATATCATTCCAAGAACATTATTGGGAAAACACGACAAGAAGCCTTTTTATTTGGATATCGTTGAGAAAGATGTTAAAAAAGACTGGGAATACATGGTTTGGCGTAAATTGTATGTTGTTCCTTTGCCACTGGAAATTAAGTAACCATTCGACCAAATACACATTGTAGCAGTTGTAGAGATGAAGTACTTTTGCGGTCGCGGTTATATCATGGCACTGTTGTTTTGGTTGTACCTATTAGTTGTACTTATTTTTTGTTTTCAATAATCTTTTCTTTAGCAAAGGATATAGCGCATTCCAATTGGTTATCAATATAATTATTCCAAGCTGACTGATCAAAAAGGCATTCCACGTCGGGTTCCACTCCATGACCTTCGTAAATTGTGCCGTCGGTTCCGGTAAAAAGATATTTTGATGTTTTAACGTAATGCCCGTGTCCAATCCAGTTATTATACTGATTCATTTGGGAATCGCCAAAGGACCCTGAATAAAACAGCTCAAAAACATCGGACAATGCGCAAGTCGCGCCAAAGGTTCTTTCTCCTACTACATAACCTTGCGGAAGATGTTTGATGGCAATGGTCGAAATCTCAGACATACTTGCCGACCATAGATTGGTTAATGCAACAACGGGAATGTTACGTGTTTGTCCTCCAGAAGAGATATATGGCGCTCCGATAAAAAAAGGAACTTTAGGTCCCAGATCAAATCTCCCCAACCCTGTTTTGGTTTGATTGTATCCGATGTATTCCCAGTTGTCAGAAAAACAAGATACCAAATAATGGACATTGTCAGCATATCCTCCCAGATTATCGCGAACATCGATAATTGCCGCTTTGATGGTTGGGTCCGCAACCAAATTCTTGAAATGCTGAAATGCTTCTACAAGATCCAAATAATAATTATTAAAACTTGATATATATATGTATGCAATGTCATTGTCAAGCACTCCAGAACACACCGATTTGACACTGTCAATGGTGGATGATACGTTTGTCAACCTGCCATCTAATTCAAGCGTCACCAAATGTCCCATGTGCTTGTAACTTGGCATTTGCTGATGACAATAGTTTCTTGCCCTAACCTCTGTCACTCCTGGGTTAAGCAAGATTTTATATCCAGTGGATGGCCGCTCTAACCAAATGTTCAAATGATGATCTATTAATGAAGAGGTCAACGAATTCCAGGTTGTTTTCCATACGTTGTCATTTTCGGCCCCCATGTTCTCGAAAAGCGGATGGTATTTTTCATAAATGGCATCCCAATCAGTTGTGTCAATTGGCCACAGTGCATAAGCTGTGTTCATGCCATTCCAAACTGCTTCAAATTGTTGGACATCTGTTTCGTAATCCGTGTTGTTTGGGTTTTCGGCAAGGTCTTTTTTACACGAGGTAAACAAGATGCCAAACATAGCCAATCCCAATATGATTGTTTTCTTTGTTTTCATTTTCTGCACTTTTCAAAAATATACATTATTCCACCTTGTGTAGTGACGGTGAAGTTATAACTTGGGAAATACTTCAACTGGTAGTCTTTTTGTTGTGGGGTAAGGGCGTAATAACATCTTGAGGCAATAAACAACGAAAAGTTGTTGCATAAGCACCATCTAATTCCTAGGCCCCCTGCAATTCCACACTCGAACCGGCGATCGACTGTAGGTTCAAATTTCCTTCGATCCTTTTGGGATTCGTGATACATGTAAGAAAATACGCTTTCTATTTCTTTGTACTCAAAAACAGAAGAAATCCAATAACCAGCATAAACCCCTGCGTCTAAGGATAAGCGCAAGTAATCGTTGATGTTTAAAGAATAATTTGTAAGAGCAGGAACTATAAAATAGCTATCATGGCGCTTAAGATTCGTATAAAATGAGATGGGAGGACTAAAAGATGATTGCTGGTATGTGCCATCCAATATATACCCCTTCTTTTGATATGACGGTGCTACCAGCAATGCGAACCAATCATTAAACTGATAGCTTAGTGTCAATTCGGCAGACCACCCGTGATGTCCTTTAAAATCCAAACCACTCATATATTGAGGGTCATAATCATAATGGTTGTAAGCGTGGCCAGCACTCGCTCCTACACTCCATTGCGAGAATGCTGGGATTGTTAGCATTGTTGCCACGCACAAATACAAGAAACGTTGAATTCTCATTTTTTTCTTTTTTCCGTTAAATACCTAATGCCCGTGATGGCTTGCACCAACAAAGAGCGAAAGCGGTACAAAATTAAAAAAGGAATTGAATAATACAAAGAATTTACTTTGGTTTTTTCAAATTCAATGAAATATTCGTTTCGCAATTACCCAGTCTCTTATTTGGATGCGTAGGAAGTAAGTGGCAGAAGGATAACTGTGAACATCAATTTGAATCAGTTCCTGGCCATTCGCTAGTTGATCTTCTACTATTTGCCCCATCATATTTATCACCGTCACCCTTCTGATGCCCTCTCCTTTGATGGTAAGGATGTCTTTTGCTGGGTTAGGGAACACTTCGACAAGAGCAGCATTTTCTCCTATGCCGTCAAAGTAATAGAGATTAGCCATTAGATGGTGCGGCTCTGTGACAATGACCTGAACCGTCGTGGAATCTGATAGATTTGTGCCATTTTCAACCCAGTTAAGAAAAATATAGTTTTCTGAAGGGGTAACGCTCAAAGTGGCAGTATCACCATACTGATATGAGCCCGTTCCAGTAATGACTCCAGCGTCTTTCGGGTCGACTTCAGCGGTAATCTCGTAGGTCTCCCTCGTGAAGAGGGCAACAAGGTTGCGGTTGCCTGTCACAGTGAAAAAGTAGTTGGCCTCTTCTGAAACCACGCTATCGTTTTCTGTCCAATTGATAAAGTCATATCCCGTGTTGGGCGTTGCCATCACCGTGCAGGTGCTGCCGTAGTTATAGGTGCCTCCACCTGTGACAATTCCTCCATTTTCAGGATCAGCCGATACGGTAATCGTATAACTGTTGATTTGGAAATGTGCGATATACGAGGCTGATTCCGTTACAGTAAACGAATAGGAAGAATCGGCCGAGACTTCGGTCCCGTTCTGAAGTGTCCATCGTTGGAAAGTATAACCAGTATTGGCAGTGGCTGTCAGTGTGCAGGTGTCTCCATAGTTGTAACCTCCACCGCCCGTAACCGAACCTCCGTCGCTCGGGCTGGCAGACACGGCGATAGTGAAGTTTTGCAACTGGAAATTCGCTACAAGGTTACGGTTGTCCGTCACGGTGAAGGAGTAGATGGTATCTTCTGAGACCACACTGCCGTCTTCCGTCCAGTTGACAAAGTTGTATCCCAAGTTGGGTGTTGCCGTAACGGTGCAGGTCTGGTTGTATATGTATGTTCCATTGCCCGTTATCATGCCACCGATTGTGGGATTGGCCGTCGTGGTTATCGTGTAGGTTGGATTGCCGACCATCACATGAACGGTATTCGAGGGATCAGATGCTCCACCGAAATAGTTGGTGGTGACATGATAGTCATAGAAACCATCGGGCAAATTGGCGTCAGTGTATGTGTTGCCTGTCAGATTGTTGGCCACTACGGTGCCGTTGCGGTAAAGGTTGTAGGTGTAGGTGCCATCGGTGATGTATGTCTTCATCAACCACGAGGTCGTATTCCCGTTGTATAAATATTCTTTCCAAATCGTCCCTCCTGCAGCACTTGAATATAGCGATGCATCAACGACACCGGAACCAGAAAATTCGCAAAACGATGCTGGATGAGTGATACTGGCATCTGCATAAAACACCACCCACAAATCTTGGGTGTAATCAATCGGTACAGGACTGGAAAAGACAACATCCTGCCATCCTTCCGTTGAGGAAGCCTGATACTGTTGCTGTTGTACCAATTCTCGTGGGTTGGCTTCATCTCCTTTATAAATGGAAATAGTATAAGTCCCGGGCTTTTTGAAATAAAACGCCACTTTCTGGACAGCCATACCAGCATAGTCACTCATTATCGTTGACGAATAACGATGCGCCCAATATAGACCGTTTCCACCGCCATTAGCTCCAGCAACATAATCCCCCGTCCCATATTGAAGAATCGCGCTTTCAGGCTGCGGAGCATTCCATGAAAGATTCACGTTTTGTCCACTGACCGAGGCTTGTAGGTTGGTGGGAAGTGGACCAGAAAAATGAACATCGGCAACAGCCGAGTTGGATTTCAAGGACATTGTGCCATCCGACTTCACGCTTTTCACATAAAAGTTATGCACCCCATATGGCACGTTAGTGTTGGTAAAACTCGTACCGGTGATGTTATTCGCAATTAAGTCGCCGTCTCGATAAACCTTATAGGATGAAGCATTGCTGACTGAATTCCAGGTTACAACCACATTTCTTCCGTTGACAGAAGTGGCGACGTTTGTTGGCGGATTGATAGAAGTGGCATTAGGATAAATCCCGAATATAGCTTTATTGACGTAACTATAGTTTGTTCCACCATAGAGTGAACCTATAGCATAATAACCGTCCCAACGACCCATATACCCCCAATTAAAATGGAAACAATCATATTCATCATAACCATCACAGATGAAGATGTGTCCGACAGTGTTTTCCTCGTTTTGCCCTCGATAAATGATAGGTCTCTCCGCATTTAGATCGTTTTTCAGCATAGCAGTCCATTGATTATCAGTATAATGCGATTTTTCTTCGAGGCTCATACTGATGTTGTAATTGAAATATGCAATTAAGGCGTCGTCAATCCTTGAAATGTTTGTCGCACTGGCATCAGGCCCATAGTTCATGCGGACAGAAACACCACAATGATAAATCAATGTGGCAACCGCCAAAGCTTCGGTGTCCGAATACGTCTTTTGGTATACATTTCTCATATTATCCCAGTCATAAACGGTCTCTCCAAAATTGGCATACAGCGCTCCATATTCTGGGTGGTTGCTAGGAGTGTAGGAATAAGAACCGACACCTCTCACCGGATGCTCCCAATAGTTCATTAGTTGGGCCATGGCTACAGCTCCACATCCCGCTTTGGCATGTCCGCCAGGACCTGCTGTGTCGGAAGGACAAAGATTATTGAAGGGGGTGGCATATTGCCATCGGGTTCTTACCAAAGGTTCCACATGATTTCTTGACTTCGGTTCCAATCCCCTCCCATTCAATAGTCTTTCCCATTCTGATAGGATCTCTATGTCTGCTTCTATACTTCTTTCCACCGCATAAGCTATTACATCGTTGTATGCCTTTAGCCAACCGTAAGCATTCTCTGGCATCCCATCTGTGATAAATGCATTTTCGGTGGAATACCCCAACACGGGATGTACAGCATCGTCAGCAGCAATGATGACGAAGCAATGCTCATTGCCAAAGACATAAAAATTGGGGAACTCCGTTTTTTCGGCAAAGTCAATCAAGTGAATTTCAGGGCTGCCTCCCATTTTGGAATTAAGAAAGGTTTGGGCAACTTGCCGGGCGGTATGTTCACTGATGTGCTTGGAAAACACGGGCGACATTGCCATTAAAAAAAACAGGATCAAAAATGCTTTTTTCATTATGAAACTTTAGTACAGAAAACAAAGATAAAGGTTTATTTGACATCTTATCCATTTTTTTGTTAACTTAGCAGTTTGAATTGCCCTATTTTCAAATGATCTGCCAGATGAAAACAAACAATTTCCCCCAAGCCAAACTTATCTTGGTGTTGCTGATGACAATGCTCGCCATCGCCACGGGAGTGAAAGCCAATCCCGTTGACGCGGGAAAAGCTCAACAAGTGGCGAAAACCTTCCTGAATAATAATGGTGTGCAAACTATAAGACTGGGACTTGTTCCTGTTGGCGTTGAGCTGTCTAATGTATATGTTTTTGCCACGGAAAACAGCTTTGTCTTGGTCGCTGCCGATGATTGCGTACAACCCATCTTAGGTTATTCGTTTGCGGGGACGTTCGTTGCGGAGGACATGCCGTCCAACGTGCACGCATGGCTGCAAGGCTACAATGACGAAATCCAATATGCAGCGGAAAACGGAATGAGAGGTACAGACCAAATCTCCCAGCTGTGGGAAGATTTGACCATAGGAAAACCGAACGTGGCCAAGGTCTCATCTGTGATCGCCCCGTTGATTCAAACCAAGTGGAACCAGAATAAATACTACAATAGCCTATGTCCCGAAGCGCCTGATGGACCTAATGGTTTTGCCTACGTGGGCTGCACGGCCACCGCAATGGCACAAATCATGAAGTTTTATAATTATCCTTCACACGGTATTGGCTCGCATTCCTACACCTGGAACGATCAAACCCTAAGTGTCGACTTTGGCGCGACTACCTACGATTGGAACAACATGAGCCTCTACTACAACTACTATTATGATGACGGGGGAGGCCTTCATTGGCTCCCTGCTCCTTCTGCCGTGGAAGAAACAGCGGTGGCTACCCTGATGTACCACTGTGGCGTCTCGGCGGAAATGAATTATAGCGGTAGTGGCAGTGCGGCTAGCTTATATGTAGCTGCCAGTGCATTGAAAAACTATTTCAATTATAGCGTTGGAGTTAATTATAAGAAGAAATCGGGTTACGAAGATGCCGAATGGATAGCCATGGTAAAAAACGATTTGGACGCTGGACGGCCATTGGAATACGAAGGCTATAATCCAGAGACTGGGGGAGGACATGCCTTCGTGTGCGATGGCTATAACAATGAGGATTTTTTCCATTTCAACTGGGGCTGGGGTGGACATTTAGACGGCTATTTCAGCATTGGCAACCTGAATCCCGGTGACCATAATTACAGTAATGGCCAAGGAGCAATTTTTGGAATCCAACCCTCTAACAACAATGGTGCTCCCACAAACTTGACATATACCCAGAATGGCCGTGACGTGACCTTCACCTGGATTGTCGCCAGTGGAGCTGCTAGCTACAATGTGTATTGCGACGGCAACTATTTTGGCAATGCCACTTCGACTACCTATTCTCATGCGGTGCCTTTTGGCAGTCATAGCTTTTATGTGAGGAGCGTGAATGCCGCCGGTGAACTGTCGCTAGCGACCAATACGGTGACAGTGACGGTGGCCTATCAGACTCCAGTTGTTGATGATTTGGCCTCCAATGTTTCACTCTATGATGTGACACTTAGCTGGTCGACCCCAGATTGGTGTTATCCAGAAACGCCTACGACCATGTTGAATTATGGTGACGGTCCCTTGTATTATTCGTGGACTTATGTCTATTATGCTCATAAGTATACGGCAGCCGAATTGATGCAGTATGCCAATAAAGGAGTCTATAAAGTCAGTACTTATGCTCGATATCCAGGCAATTACACGGTGTATGTCTATACCAATTCAAACGGGAACCAGCCGCTGTCTAGTTCGTTGGCGGTTACCCAAACCCGCCATAATATAATTTCTAATAACTGGCTGGATTTTTCTTTTGATGAACCTGTTGCCATTTCTGGTGCTAACGACCTTTGGGTGGTGATAAAACAAGAGGATACAGGGCAACTCTACCCTACGCCAAGTTTCGCCTTGCCTGAGCATAACGCCAATGCCTTATATGCAGGAACTACTACACCTACAAATCTTTTTGATGCAAATACGGATTTTACAGGTTCTTGGTATATCAACACCTATATCACCGATGGGGTGTACACCTATAATGTGTATAGGGATGGCTCAAGCATTGCCAACGGTGTGAGCAACACATCTTTTAGCGACATCGGCCTGTCCAATGGTAGTTATACCTATCAAGTCAAGACCAATTACTATGCTGGTGAAACAGCAGGCTCCAATACTGTGACCGCTCAAGTCAATGTGACATGGTACGACATTGTCACTTCCTGTGAACCGAGCAATGGCGGTTCGACGACAGGTGCCGGTACTTATCACAATGACCAAAGTTGTACGCTGACGGCTACATCCGCTCCCGGCTACAGTTTTGGGTATTGGTCCAAAGACGGGACACAAGTGTCCACCGATTCGACATACACCTTTCTCGTTAACGAGTCGGCTACGTACGTGGCGCATTTCCAAGAGCAGAGCTATACTGTTTCTGTCTCAGCTGATCCGGCCAGTGGCGGTTCGGTTTTAGGAGGAGGCACTTACACTTACGGGCAGAGTTGTACCGTTCAGGCTACGCCGAATATAGGGTATTACTTTGTGAAATGGACAAAGAATGGAACGCAAGTCTCGACCGATTCCTCTTACTCCTTCACGGTGACGGAATCCGCTTCGTACGTTGCGCATTTCCAAGAGCAGAGCTTTGCCGTCTCTGTCTCGGCTGATCCGACCAGTGGTGGCTCGGTTTCAGGAGGAGGCACATACACTTACGGGCAAAGTTGTACCGTCCACGCTACGGCGAATACAGGATATAGCTTTGTGAACTGGACAATAAATGGTGAGCAAGTTGCGACCGACGACGACTATACTTTCACGGTGACGGATGATTGCAGTCTAGTGGCTCATTTCAGCCTCATCCAATTCCAGGTTGATGCCATTACCGATCCTCAAAACGCAGGCAGCATAACCGGTGTGGGTAACTACGATTATGGCCAGACCTGTACTTTGAGTGTTGAGCCATACGAGAACTGGTTTTTCATCAATTGGACCGAGAACGATGTCGAGGTCAGCGAGAGACAAAGCTTCAGTTTTATTGTTGAAGAGTCGCACTCGTTTGTGGCCCATCTGTTTTATTACGATGGCCTTGGTGAGAATCAAGGCATTGACCTCAACATCTTCCCGAATCCTGTTAGCAGCACCTTTACGGTCAAGGCATCGCAACCCATCAACAGGTGGGAAGTCTTCAGCCCTTCTGGCGCTGTTCTATACGATGTGAAAGAGCGTTCCGACACGATGGAGTTCCAGATGAGCAGTCTTCCCTCCGGAACATACCTGCTTCGCCTGACCAGCGATAATGCGGTTTTGATTAGAAAAATCGTAAGAAAATAACTGGTTTTTCTAACAACTCCAAACGAACAAAGCTGGAAGACCGGAGTCTCCCAGCTTTGTCCAGTGGCTATCGTTCGCTTACACCTATTCCTTGATGATAGTCTTGTTAACCACCGATCCTTTCAAGGCGATGGACATGAAATATACACCCGGATTCAGATGGTCGAGGTCGACCTCCACGCGATCGGCATGATCATAACCCTTTGCCATGACAAGCTTGCCCGTCACATCATAGATGTTGACGGCTCGAATGCCTTCACCTGAAACAATGACACGGTCAGGTGTCGGATTGGGATAAACCAACAGTGCGGAATCGTCGTTTTCTTCAATGTCATCAAAGAAAGAGAGGTGCGCTACAAGCATACAGTTTCCCGTTACCTCGAAGGAAAAGACTGGATCCTCAGACACAATCTCTCCATTCAAACTCCAGCATTCGAGAGAATAATGGGGGTTGAGAATTACACCCACCGTCGCTGTGGAGCCATGCGGGAACACGCCTCCTCCCAAGGCCGTTCCGCCGTCGGGAGGGGCCACGGCGACGGAAACCGTATAGTTAAACTGAATAAAGTTGGCGATGTAGATTCCTGATTCCGTCACCGTGAAGGTATAGTCCGGGCCATAAGAGACCACAACGCCATCTTTGGTCCAACTATAGAAATAATAACCCACATTGGCCGTTGCCGTCAAGGTGCAGGTTTCCCCCTCGGGATAGGAACCCGTACCCGTGACGGCACCTCCTTCGGCCGGGTTGGCCAATGCGGTGACGGTGTACTCCTCCGTCACGCTGTCCGTGAAGTTCAGGATGAGAGGATCCATCGGGTTGCCTTCGCCGTTCTCGTCGAAGGCGAGGGCATCGGGCGAGTCCAGGACCAGTTCCTGGCCGATGGCATGGTCGTACAACTTGAAGGTGAACATGTCGCCGACATCGCCATAGACCATGGGGTCGACCATGTGATAATTGGGTTGCACGTAGGTGAAAAGGTGTGCGATGCAGGCGCCGCGGCACTCATCGCCGCAGAACACGCCGAGTTCGAGCTGGTCGGATTCCTGGTCCACACCGTTGACCTGGATCTTGGCGATGAGGACCATGCTCCCCGACGTGGTGGAGCTTACCGGATTCCAATGAAGGGTCTGCGAGAACAAGGCGGTTGCAGCCACCAGAAACGCAATTAAGAATGCAATCTTTTTCATGGCTCAGTCCTCCTTGATTAATTGACGGGTAATGGTTCCGTTGGCGGTAACGACGCGCAACAGGTAGATGCCGGCGGCTTTGCCGCCCAGGTCGACCTGCATGTGAATGCCTTTCGTCTCCTTCGCGAGGATTCTTTGTCCCCACATGTCGACGACCTCGACCTTCCTGATGCCGCTGCCTTCCACGTTGAAGACGTCCTTTGAGGGGTTGGGGAAGACGTTGACGACAGCCTGCGGCTCGTCATTCATGCCCCAAGTCCCGAAGTGCAGCACGACGGGGTCGGCGACCGTGCCGACCGTGCCGTCGGCGGAGAACCGGATTACGTCACCGGAAAGGACGGCCTCCGTCCCGTCGGTCAGCACGAAGCGCATGTCCTCCTCGGCATCGCCGTAGGCGAGCAGGAAGGCCACATGGCGGTCGACGGGCTCCACGTACATCAGCTTGACGCTGCCCCTGCATTGGTCGCCCACGAAAGCGGCCACCTCATAGTCCCCGGAGCGCAGCTCGGCGCCTTCGACCTCAACCACGGCGGTCAGGGTCATGTTGTCCGCGTAGTCCTCGCACACGGGGGTGAAGAAGTTCCTTTCGGTAGTGACGTTGGCCATGAGGCTTTCTTCGCGGCCGGTCTGGTAGACCAGGGTCTTGGTTCCGGAGGCGTTCGACTTGTACATGTAGCCTTGTCCGGGCTCCAGCGTCTGCAATGTGCCGTACCATTGGTTGTTGCCGATGTAACTACAATACTGATGACGGCTCTTCAATTGGTCGTTGACTTCAGGATTGAAGTTGTCCATGGCTGTGCTAAGCGACACGTATTCCGCGCAAGGAAAGCCCACCCAATTCCAACCAGGGTTGACACTGATGGGATGGTTCGACGGGGAGGCCTCCATTCCCACGAGGGTGGCCGTGCAGCTCTGGTTGGTGCGGATCCGGTAGCTTTCCTCGTTGTTGATCTCCGTCAGCGTGCCGTACCAGAACGTGCCGTAATTGTCAACATACTGGTTGCGCGATTGTATGCGGATGCAGGCATCGTCGAGGCTGTTTTCAAGCATTCCAAGGCCCTCGGCGCCGCCTGTCTCAACATATGTGCTCCACCAGTTCCAGCCAGAGGCAAGGCTTTGCGATTGGCTAATGGTGGACTCAAAATTGAGGACGTATGGCGTGAAGGCATTGCCGTAGCCATTATCGTTGAAGGTGACGGCCTCGGGGGAGGTGTAGTTGAGTTCCTGGCCGATGCTGTGGTCATAGAGCTTGAAGGTATAGCTGTCTCCAGCGTCGCCATAGATGACCGGATCCACCATGTAGTAGTTCGGCTGGACCAGGGTGAAGGGGTGGGCGATGGAAGATCCACGGCATTCGTTGTTGTTGCTAAAGACCCCCAACTCCAGCTGGTCGGATGCCTGCTCGATTCCGTTGATTTGGATTACTCCAGTAATCACCATGCTGCCTGAACTGCCTTGGCTGATGGGCTGATAGTGGTTGGTGATTTGCTGCCCTTGCGCCTCAAAGTTCGCCACGAGGGTTCTGTTACCATTGACCGTGAAGCTATAGGTTGGATTTGTGGACACGACGCTACCGCTCTCAGTCCAGTTCGTAAAGGCATAGCCTGTGTTTGCCGAGGCAGTAAGCGTGCAGTTCTGGCCTTGTTGATAGGTTCCTCCGCCGCTCACAGTTCCGGCTGCCGTTGGGTTGGCCGAAGCAGAAACAGTGTAGCTGTTTTGACTGAAGTGGGCCACGAGGGTTCTGTTACCATTGACCGTGAAACTGTAGGTTGCGTTTGTGGACACGACGCTACCGCTCTCAGTCCAGTTCGTAAAGGCATAGCCTGTGTTTGCCGAGGCAGTAAGCGTGCAGTTCTGGCCTTGTTGATAGGTTCCTCCGCCGCTCACAGTTCCGCCTGCCGTTGGGTTGGCCGAGGCTGAAACAGTGTAGCTGTTTTGACTGAAGTGGGCCACAAGGGTCCTGTTACCATTGACCGTGAAGCTATAGGTTGGATTTGTGGACACAACGCTTCCGTTCTCAGTCCAGTTGGTGAAGGTGTAGCCGCTGTTGGCAGTAGCCGTGACACTGGCGGTAGCGCCTTGGGTGTAAGAGCCTCCTCCCGTGACTGAGCCGCCAGCCGTTGGGTTGGCCGAAGCGGAGATGGTGTAGTTTGTAGTGGGGCTCTCACGTTTGGCAGCCAAGGTATAAGTCCCCCCAGCCCCGTTGTAGCCATCAAGCTTTAGGTAGTAATACCCTGTGTTGCCTGTATTGGTATACTCAAGCAGAGACAAAGTTCCGGTACAGCCATCATCATCGTCTGTCACGTCGTTGCATGATGCATCATAAAGCCACAGACGTGTGTCGAATGTTGCATTTCCTTCACCACAAGTTTTGAAAGTATAAGTATAGTTTGCATACAAGCGCACTTTATAAACATGGCATCCTCCTGAAGCTATGGTCGAACTTTTGGTCATCCATTCGCCGTCGCTAGTGATGTTCCATAGTTCATCGTATTCTGGACAATCTTTGCATTCCCCAGTACCAGGACCAGGGTTGCTGCCTTCCACAATGTTGAATATTTTTGGATTGGAGTATCCTCCGTCCCCTACAGCGTAGTGTCGGTCGTAACCGCCCGCATTGTAGTTCAAGGCCTTAACGAATAGCCTGGTGGTGCCTGTAGGAGATACAACGCCGTTGTTTTGGAAGGTGAAAGTAGCTGTCTGGCCGGTGCTAAGCGTTGTTACGCCATTCTGTGACTCACCTTGGATGCATATCAGGGTTCCGTTTGATTGTTCTATCCATAAAGAAACAATGCCAGTCCAGGTTTCTGTGCCAAAATTCTTTACACTATAGGTGACTGTTAATGGTACCCCTTGGGTGACGGTAGTCACAGTAGATCCGTTTTGCTTCAATGTGATGGCTGAAGCAAGTCTTAGGATGATGTTCTTCATGTAGTTATATCGCAGGATTCTATAGCCCGTGAAGTAGGAGGTATTATAGGTTCTCGCCGAGGTCTTCCAGTCGGTGGCGCTGCATTCGAACACGTTGATTTGGTTGCTGCCGTTGTGGCCCGTGTAAAGCATGACATGGTTGCCAGACTTGTTGAGGGCGTCTCCCTTCTGAAAATCGCTGCTGCTCGCAGAGGTAACCAACCCGTGGTCTGAACAAACTGAGGACATCGTACTCGTTGAAAGCTTCGTTGAATGCTCTAGGCAACGACTTACAAAGCCTGAGCAATCGTCCCCCAAAACTAGACCATCTGATGAAGAGGAGTATGCTGCGCCACCACAGGACGTTGTGGTTACCTTGTTTCCTGTGTATTTACCTTGAGAAGCAAGCGACTCGAACGAAGTCCAATCGGTCCAGCCACCCCATTTGTAGGGCACTCCGGTTTCCGTGTAGCCATAACTGGTAATAGGCGTTCTTATATATCCTCCACTCACCCAAGTGCAAGAAGGAGCCACATTCGACGATATGGGGGTCCAATTCAGGCTGATGAAGCCATTATACCCGTTGTACCATGTTTGCGTAATGGTGCGCCAATTACCTCGGTCATTGTTGTTTGTATTGTCGCGCGGAGTTTCCGGTTCAGTATACGTGTCGTCTGGCACTAGGAATGATGGATCAGGACTGTCTAAAGTGTTCGTGTTCGTGTCGATTTTGAAGAGAGAGACCCCTTTCTGTCCTGCAAAGGCGTAATAGAATGCACCGTCCTTGAATTGGAACGGCTTGTGGATGTACGCCAGGAAGTTGATGGGGACTTCAACGAGAGTAATCAGGTCGCCGTTTGAATTTAGCGCCAAAAGATAACTCTTCACAAACCCGCCTGTGCAATTATGAGTCGTTTCCAGGTGGATTCCAATACAGTCATCGTCCACGCTTACATAGTCGATACAGGATAGTTTGCCTTCCAGCCCCAGGGAGTTCATGGTAACATTAATACTGCCTTTTCTAGAAGGCGTCTCATTAAACAAGGTGAAACGGTTTTCATCAACGTATTGGGGATGGATTTTGCAATCCTTTGCGTGATGATAGTAGTAGGGGTCGATTTCCTGCAACCCACCTGAAGTGATGCCGTAGGTTCTTGAATCGCTTTCGTGGATCACGGGCTGGCCATCAATGACTTTCAGGTCCGAGATGATGAAGGCTTCCTCGTTCGGCAGCTGGGGCTGCTGGAAATCCTTTCGTTCATGGACGACTCCATATTGATCTATCGACAGATACGTTCTGTCGCCGATCACATGGAACAGTCCGTTGTCATAATCAAACGCTCTTGCAGTGGTGGGCAGTTGGATTTTGTACAGTGTCTGATTCTGATCCAAGGCATACACCAGGATCATGTCCGAGGCACCCGTGAGCACTGCCACAGTTGCAGTGTCGAGCATCTTGAAAGATGTGATGGCGTAATTGCGCTCCACCACTTCTTCATAGGTTGTGAAGTCATCGCTGTAGGGAATGATGCCTACAGTCTCCGCTTTAATTGGGTTAAACGAATAAGTTTGCGCGTTCACTTTTCCTACCATTGTCAATAACAAGGTAAACAAGGCTGTGAACAAAGCCTTCAAAAGAAAACGTTTTTTCATTTTGATGTTGTTTTAAATGATTAATAATTGTTCGGGGATGATTCCCATATAGTAAGCAACAGGAAAAAAAGCCCCCGAAAATCCCCAGCGCGAATTCTTACATTTCGTACATTAATCCACCCATTTCATACATTTTACAAAATTTCGTATCTTTGCACTTCCACAAAGTGCTACCTTTGCCACGTCATGCTCAAGAAAAACCTGATCATATCAACGGCCACCGATATGGTGCGGATCGCCCCCGAGAGAATCGTTTTCATCTCCTCGGACGGCAACTACTGCTACGTGATGCAGACCGATAACGAGACTCGCCTGCTTACCTTCCAACTCGGCCAGATCGAGACTATGATCCATGACCAACTGGGCACCGAAGGCAACCTGTTCATCCGCATCGGCAGGAGCCTCATCATCAACCGTAACTACATCTATTACATCAACATCCAGAGTCAGAAGCTCATCCTTTCCGACAACAACCGATTCACCCACACCGTGTCGGCATCGAAGGAAGCACTGAAACAACTCAAGGAACTGGTAGAGAAGGAGGCAAAGGAATGAAAGAAACTGATGAAATACGCGACGACGAAATCCGCGTGATAGGCGGCGACGACCCTATCAAAAAGCCCCAGGGATGGAAATGGCTGCTCCTTTTGCTCGCAGGCATCATCGTCGGAATCGTCATCTGGCAAGTGCTGCCACCAAAACAAGCCCCCCCTGTCGTAGAACCTAACGAACCGGGCTATTTTGAGCCGGAACCTACCGTCTTAGAGCAACCCGAAGTCAAACTTCCCCTGGCACAGGCCGAAGAAATAGGCCACGGCTTCATTGAGATGGCCGACACCACTATCAACGACATCCCTATGAGACTCTACCTCCCGCATCAGATGAGCCTCTCACTGCATGTCGGTACCATCGACCGCAACGACCCCACCATCCTCTTCGCCACACAGGCAGCCGACGTACGCGCCGACAACGGGGGCATCGTGGGCGCCTTCGTGTTGAAAGGCGAACCCCTGGCCTGGGGCCTATCCAAAAAAGGCTATTGCGCCATCATCAACGACACCGTGACGGTGGGCGTGGCTGAGAACTCGCCGCTCTTCGAAGAAGCTACCGAAAAGGAAGGCTACTTCTTCCGCCAATACCCTCTGGTGGATCGCGGACAACTGGTCGACAACGAACTGAAAGGCAAAGCCATCCGTCGTGCCCTCTGCGACCGCAACGGCGAGATTTTCAGCGTGGAGACCCTCACCATCGAGTCGTTCCACGACTTCGCCCAAGCCTTGGTCGACCTAGGTGTGGACAACGCCATCTACCTGGTTGGGGGCGAATCCTATGGCTGGGCTACCGATGCCGACGGACAACGGCATGAATTCGGCAACCCCACCCCGCCTAAGAAGAAATGGAAAAACATCAGCTACCTGGTGATGCACAGTCATTCTTGATGACCAAGGTCGTGAATGTAAGGCTTCCAAAGCTTTGCCACGAGCCATTTGGGAAGGACATTGACCAAAGGGGGGAGGTAGTAGTTCATCAAGCCGGGTTTCACCACACGGCGTTTATGGAACATTCCGCGCAAGGCTCGCTTCACTAACCACTGGGGCGTGCCAATCAAACCAATCTTCACCCCAAGTTTCAAAAGCGAAGGCTTCAACTTATAAAGAGGTGTGGCGATGGCCGCAGGGCAGACTGTGGTGACGCCCACACCGTAAGGCCGCATCTCGAAATACAACGACTTGCCGAAACTCTTCAAATAGGCCTTCGAGGCAGAATAAATGGTGATGCCGGGACAAGGCAGCTTGGCCACCATCGACGACATGTTCAAAATGTAGCCGTGACGGCGACGCTTCATCTCGTTTCCGAACAAAAGACAGAGCCGTGTGGGGGTGTAGATGTGCAAACGCATCATCACCATCGCCTTGGCTTCGTTATCGGGATTCAACTCCTCAAAGAAAAACATGCCGGCGTTGTTGATGAGGACTTCAACCTCAAGATGTTGCTCTTGGCAAAAGGCATAGAGTTCGTCGGCCGCGGCCTCAGCAGAAAGGTCCTGAAAACGGGGGATAACGTTGATGCCGAAACGCTGCTTCAAGTCATCGGCCACCTCCTGAAGCTCTTTCTCCTGGTTGCTCACCAACAACAAATCGTATCCAGTTTCTGCCAGACGCTCGGCATAGATCTTGCCCATGCCGGAACTTCCCCCTGTAATCAGTGCTAACATTCCCAATCTGGTTTCCGTTTCTCGAAAAACGCCGCCATGCCCTCTTGCCCGGCCTTGCTGGCGCGCTGGCTAGCAATGATGACAGAGGTTTGGTGGAACAAAGGATCCATGGGGTCAAGGCTGCCGTCAACAAGGCGGAGCAGCCGCTTGCACTCGGCTACGGCATCAGGCGAGGCATGCATGAAGTGATCGATGTACTGGCGTTCCATGTCAACCAACCGCGCCTCGTCGACCACGGTGTTCACCAAGCGTAATTGTTGGGCCTCTTCGGCATAGAACAAACGCCCCGTGAGCATCAGCTCCTTGGCGGCGGTATGTCCGATGCGACGCACCACAAAAGGCGAGATGGTGGCCGGCGTGATGCCCAGCCTCACCTCCGAGAAAGCGAACTTGGTCTTGGTCTCGGCGATGACGATGTCGGAGGCGGCCACAATGCCGTTGGCTCCGCCGATGCAGGCGCCATGGACCACCGTGACAACGGCCTTGTCGCAGAAATAGATGGTCTGGAACAGCTTCGACAGTCGCTCGGCATCGGCCACATTCTGCTCATGACTGTAACCGGCCATGGCCTTCATGTAGTTCAGGTCGGCACCGGCACAAAACGACTTGCCGTTGCCCTTGAGGATGACGACACGGATGTCATCGCGACTGCCAAGCCACCCGAAAGCCTCGGTAAGCTCACCAATCATCTCGGGATTCAAAGCATTGCGCACCTCAGGCCGGTCGAGGTTAATCCATGCCATGCTCTCTCCCAATTGTATTTTGATTGTCTTGAAATCCATGTCGCAAAAATCGGAAATTTTGTCAGAAAACCCACTTATTTCGGAAAAAATCTTTTCCTTTGCATAGTATTTGACCTACGGCAAAAAAACTTTTCGCTATGCAAGATGAGAATTTTAGGAAGGAACTGGAAGAACTTTTCAGACTATTCAAACGATTGATCGATAAAGAGTCGTTCGATGGGGTGCCGGGTGTGGATCCTCAGCAGCTGGAACAGCTTAAGACCTTCATGGCACAGTTCGACGACGTGAAGGACAAACTCAACGGGGAGATGATCCCCGTGGATCCCTTCTCCAAGATGATGGTGTCCACCTTGGTGAAACAACTCCGCGAACAACTCGGTCCCGATGCCGACGAAGAGCCACAAGATACCATCGATGACATCCTCAACCGTAGGGAAGAAGAACTGCAAGCGCTTTCCGATGCCTCGCAACGTTACCAGTCGCTCATCGAGACCATCGACGAGCAACTGAAAAACCCCGAACTCAGTGAAGAAGAAATGGATGCACTGCTCGACAAACGTTCCCAAATTTCCGCCAAGTTGTCGGAGAATTAAAAAAAATCCATAACTTTGCCGTTCCCATCAAAGTAAGATCTTTTAACTATGAAGCGAATCCTTTTCACCTTGGCTGCCTTGCTGATCGCCACCTGCGCCTCAGCCCAACTCATCGCCAACAAGACCGACAATAGATTCACCGTCAACCTCGACTTCTTCAACGATTTCCAGGTCAATCCCTCCGATAACTGGGACGCTCGTTTGTTCAATCAGGGCTTCAGCACCGCGCTGACCTACAACTTCCCGCTCGGCGAGAGCAAGAAGCACACCATCAGCATCGGTTTGGGCTATGCGGGTCACAACTATTTCTCCTATACGAGAATTGTGAATCCCTATACCTCTGGCGATCTGGAGTACGTCTCGTACCGCGAGGATGGTACAACGACCGATGGCTTCAAACGCTATAAGGTGAATGCCAATTATGTGGAGATTCCCTTCGAACTGCGTTTCCGTATGAAAGACGCCTGGAAGATTGGCGTGGGATTCAAAGTCGGTTATAACGTGAACACCAAGACCAAGTTCGTCGGTAATAACGACGATGGCGTCAGGATTCATGAGAAGCTGAGCTATATCGAGAATGTGGAGGACATCGCCTACGCTGCCACCCTGCGTGTGGGCTATAAATGGGTGAACCTCTACGGAGCCATCCAACTGTCACCTCTTTTCACTGTGGGACACGATGCGCCCACCTTCTTGCCCGTCTCGGTCGGTCTGACCTTCGCACCGTTCTAACGGGCGTGGATGAAGGTGTAAACCACCGTCGCCTGCAAAGCAATATTATAATAATGGTACCATGAGAACACCGGCGCCTCCGGATGGAAGCGGCAGGGTGTGATGCTGTTCATGCTCCTGATGTTGATGCCCAGCCGCTCGTTGAGGTCAAACTGGACCCCGATGTCACCCGTGACGGAGAAAAACAGCCAGGCGTCATTGTCGAAATAATCCTCGAAGTTGGCCGACTGTGTGCCGCGGAGCAGGAAGTCGCCACTGAGGCCGAGTTCCAAAGTAATGAAATCCAATGTTTTACCGTTGATGTTGAACTGCGAGAGGTCGTAACGGAAGAGTAGGGGAAGCTCCACATAGTGCAGCCTGATGCTCATGGGGTTGAGCCCCCATTGCTCTTCTTTGGCATCGGAGTGTGCACCGTAAAGCGAGTATTTCAATTCCATCTGCCAAGAAGAAGGCCCGTCAGTAGGGATGCGACCGAAAAAGCCTGCCGTATAGCCCAGCTGGTGAAAACCGCCATAGCCGTCGCCGTTAATTTGCGAGGTGACCGCACCCGCGATAAGGCCGCCGTCGAATGACTGCGAACGTCCTTCGAAACTGATGAATGACAAGATGGCCGCTATGGCCAGTATATGGAGTTTATTCATTCGATGAGGTTTTTATAATGTGAATAGCGTTTATTGATTTCATGTACAAAGAAATAGGTCTGTTTAGGAGTATAAAACTCTACATTATCAACCCAGATATTGGGATTCTTCCCGTGTTTCTCGGCACGGTGCCTTGCTTCCAACACATGACCCATGCCGGCGTTGTAGGAGGCAAGGATGAAGTTAATCCGTTCCAGGCTGTCGGTGATGGTCTCGAGTAGTTCACGGTTGAAATGGTTCAGCACCTTGACGCCGGCCTCCAGCTGCTCCTCAATGGTCGATTCGTAGTCGATGCCGTACTTTTCCATAGTGACAGGCATGAGTTGCATCAGGCCATAGGCACCTTTATCGCTCTCCAAGTCGGGTTTGAAGTGCGACTCCTGGTAGATGATCGAGGCGAGCAAACGCCAGTCCCAACCGTATTTTCTGGCCTCAGCCTTGATGATGTCGTCGTATCGGCAGATGCGATCGGTAACCATGAAGGCGGAGTCGCGCCGTATCTTGCTGCCGCTGAAATAGCTGTAGAACGTCCGCTTCATCTGACTTCCTTTGAAATCGTCGAGCCAGAGTTGTATGGCATCATGGAAACTGCTGTCACCTTCGTGCTTGAGGATGACCCAGGCAAAGGTCTGTTCGGTCTCCACAGGCGTTGCGATGGGGAAGACCTCAAAAGCATCGTCGATGATAAGGGTGTCGAAAACACCGGCATAGAGGTCCACCAAGCCACTTTTCAGCAGATGGAGACTCCCTTCGAGGCTGTCGTTGACCATGAACTGTAGATTGAGTCCCAGCATTTCGCTGAAGTCTTCAAGCAAGTCAAAATGAAATCCTGCAGGATGTCCGTCATAAAGCCGGTAGTTGAGAAATCCATTGTTGGTAACGGCCATCAGCTCCTCATTCTCCTCAATGTGCTCCATGACGGTCAAAGTGTCGACAAGGAACACTACCTCGGGCTCAGGCTCGGGTTCGGGCGGCACTGGATGGTGACACGAAGCCATCACCCCCAGGCAACCTATAACGGCAAAGAAACGCAAAAACGATTTCATGCGATAAAATTTCGGGTCAAATTTACGGAATTATTTTGTAATATTGCAGTCTCATTTTTTGTATCATGCCGAAGAAGATTCAAGATAGCAACCTTTTTTATACGCTTTTACGCCCCCTGGTGGACTTCTGCTCACGTCGTTCCTACCGTCGTTTCGAGGTCCACGGACAGAAGAACCTCCCCAAAGACGGTGCACTGATCTATGGCATCAACCACTCGAACACGCTGATGGACGCGCTGGTGGTGCTGGCGACGAGCCATCATAAAAAGGTGTTCATGGCCCGTGGCGACATCTTCGCCAACCCCACGGTGGCTAAAATCTTGAAGTTTACCCGTATTCTGCCTTTATTCAGGATTCGCAACGGTGTGGCGGCAGTGCGCAACAACACCGACTCCCTCGAACAAGCCGTCGACGTGGTGCACGACAAAGTGGGGCTGTACCTCTTCCCTGAGGGACGTCACCGTACGAAGCATTCGCTTTTGCAATTAAGCAAGGGCATCTTCCACATCGCCTTGGACTCGAACCGTGAGTTCGGCAAGGAACAGCCCATCTACATCGTGCCGGTGGGCATCGAATACGGCGATTACTTCCGTTACCGTTCCACCTGCATGGTCAACTTCGGTGAGGCCATCAACGTGACCGACTTTATCAACAACAGTACCGAGGAGAACGAGGCGGTGCTGATGAACCAGCTGCGCGCCATGCTCTGGGAACGCATCTCCAAGTTGATTACGTATATCCCCGATGATGAGGACTACGATGCCAAGTGGGAGATTGTAAAGATGAAGAATGAGAAGCGTGCTGGCGGTCTCTACAAGAAGATGCTCCGCAACCGCGCCACGGTAGAGAAGATCGAACAGTATCAAGAAGCCCATCCAGAGGAAGCTAAGGAATTGTATGCTAAGGTATTGGACTTTTCAAAAGAGCGTGTCCGCCAGAAGATCTCCGTGACCTCCACAGCGAAGAAACGTCCGTTGTGGAACTCCGTTTGGAAACTCCTGCTTGCTTTGATTGGCCTGCCTTATTTCATCGCCTCGACGGTGGTGAACGCCATCGTTTGGATTCCCACCTTGGTCATCAAGTCGAGGTTGAAGGACAAGGCCTTCAGCAACACGGTGTGCTTCGGTGGCAAGTTCCTGCTGTCGCCTTTGGTGTTTATCGGCGGCACAATCGCCCTATTCTGCAACCTGCCTTGGTACTGGGCCTTGGGTGGTGCAGTGCTGCTCTTCTTCTCCTACGATTTCTGGTACGACTACCAGGAGTTGGTCCGCCGCATGGTCTCTGACATCCGCTGGGCGTTCAAGGGCAAACTTCGGAAAAAATATCAGGAATTAAAGCTTAATCAATTATTTTAAAATTATTGCCAATGCGTTAAACGTGTGCCGAAGGCACACTATCTTATTAACCCCACACTAAGCGGTAGCGCAGTGTGGGGTATAACGACAACTCGTATGGCGTGTCGATGACACGCTACATCGTCACGATAGCTGTTGTAGCGTGCTTCCAGCACGCTTTAAGGTGTTGTGCGTTACCCTAAGCCCCACACTGCGCTTCGCTTGTGAGGGGTTATTGATATGACGTGCCTTCGGCACGTTTTCCGATTTAGAAAATGTAATTGAACCCGATAAACGTCTTGAGTTTCTGTCCATCGCGGTTGTCCAGTGCCCGACCCATCTCCGCAGAGACGATGAGGTTACGGTTCATGATGAGCTTGAGGCCGCAGCCGGCGCTCATGTGGACGTTCTCGTTCTCGCCGCTGTAGCTGTCGAAGGCGTTGTCGTGGAGGATGATGCCACCGTTGTCAGCGTTCATCAACTCGGTCTCGCGGAACTTCTGGGTCACCATACCGGCATCGAAGAAGGGATTCAAAGCCACCTGCCAGTTCTGGTTGATGAACTGGAAGCCGATGATACGCCAGCGCATCTCCAAGTTGGCAAAAGCAAAGCCCTCGCCGATGACGCCGTTGCGGTTCACGCCACGCATGGTAACGGCGCCGCCGAGGCCTTCGGTGTACATCTTCTGGAAGAACATGGTGTTCAGGTTGTTGATCATGTACCAAGGGGTCTTGCCAGCGATGCGGTTCTGGGCCCCCAAACGGTAGGCAAAGGTCAGTTTGTCTTTGTATACGGGGATGTACTGTCTCCACAAGAAAGTGTACGACAGGTTGCTGTAGCCCTTGCGGTCGATGAAGTCGGGAGCGCCGACCAAAGTAGCTTCGGCATAGATGCCTTTGGTGGGATCGCTGTTATGGTCGCGGCTGTCGTAGATCATGCCGAGACGAATCTGTGTGGTATTGCCGCCGTTGGCTTCGTCAGCCTTGATGATATCGTTGGCCACATAGTTTTCATACAAGGTCACTTGATCCTCATAGCCTTCCAGGTTGATGCGGTTGACCTTGGTGTTGTAGTAGGCCAGCCCCGCGGTCCAATAGAGATTGGGCACGCCGAAGAAAGGACGTTGCATGCTGCCCACGAAGCGGAACTGGTTACGGTTGATGAAATGGTAGCCGCTCTTGACGTCTTCCAGCCCAGCATAGGGGTCAAAGGCACTAGCCTCAAAGCCATTGAAGCCGAAGAACTCATATTTTTTTGCGTAGAAATAGGTGACATCGAAGAACAGTTTGGTGTCCTTCACCACGTAGGGCATATCGCTATAGAAACGGAACACGCCGGAGCCTTTGGTGTAGCGTGAGGCCTCCACGTTGAACTTGTAATTATAACGGGGATAACGTGAGCCATCGCCATAGTTGAAGATGTCGCAGCAGACACCGTATTGGAAGCCGAGGTCGGCATCGAAACCCACCACTGGTAGGGGACCGAAGTTCCAGCCTTTCTTGATGATTTCTTTTTTCTGGGAGAAGGCACTGACTGAGAGGAGTAGTGCAAGGATGATAAGTAGATGCTTTTTCATAATGCGTTGTTTAATGTTGGGGCAAAGTTAAAAAAAACTATTTTTGCGACCTCAAATATTTTGAAGATGAGTTTTGTTGAAATACTCCTGATCGGCATCGGCCTCTCGATGGACGCTTTTTCGGTTTCAATCTGTAAAGGATTGACTACCAAGCAGTTCTCTTGGAAGATGGCTTTGACCTGTGGACTCTGGTTTGGCTTTTTCCAGGCTTTGATGCCGGTGATCGGGTATTTCTTGGGTGAACAGTTTGAGGAGTACATCACAGCTGTCGACCATTGGATTGCCTTCGGATTGCTCTTTCTAATCGGTGCCAACATGATCCGTGAAGCACTGTCGAAAAAGGAAGTGGAAAGTGGAAAGTGGAGAGTGGAAAACGGAGAAAATAAAACGGAAAACTTTCCACTTTCCGCTTTCCACTCTCAACTCCAAATGCTTCCTCTGGCCATCGCCACCAGCATCGACGCCCTGGCAGTGGGCATCTCCTTCGCCTGCATCCAGGTGAAAATCTGGTCATCGATTCTCATCATCGGGGTGACCACTTTCCTTTTTTCAGTACTGGGTGTGAAGATTGGAAATGTGTTCGGTTCCAAATTCGAGAAGTCGGCAGGAATTGTCGGTGGTATCATCCTGATACTCATCGGGTTGAAGATTCTTCTGGAGCATTTGGGCATTCTCAGTTTTTAACGGTGAAACCGTTTTGTTGAAAAAAAACTGTAAAGATTTGCCTTGCATTATTAAAAAGTTGTAATTTTGCAGTCTGAAAGTTTCGGGATGTAGCGCAGCCCGGTAGCGCGCTTCGTTCGGGACGAAGAGGCCGCAAGTTCGAATCTTGTCATCCCGACTTTTTTTGAAAACGAGAGAGAGTTTTTTATTTCATGCCGAACCTGTTCATCATATCAGGCTGTAATGGCGCTGGTAAGACTACGGCTTCGATGACGGTGTTGCCAGAAACCCTGCAATGCCATGAATTCGTCAATTGCGACGAGATGGCCAAAGGTCTTAACCCGCTCAATCCCGACAGTGCGAAGGTCGCTGCCGCAAGGCTCATGTTGCCCCGCATCAGGAGGCTTATCGCCCACGACGCCGACTTCGCCATCGAAACTACTCTCGCTACCAAATCCTATCACGCTCTCGTTAAAAATGCCCAAGAGAAGGGCTATGATGTCAAGCTCCTTTATTTCTGGCTCCAGAGTCCCGAACTCGCCTTGCAGCGTGTGGCCGAACGTGTGAAAAACGGTGGCCATAACGTCGAGGAGCACATCGTCCGCCGCCGCTATGCCTCCGGCATCCGTAATTTATTTAAGCTATACCTTCCTGTGGTCGATTACTTCATCCTGATCGACAACTCCGTCATGCCCCGCGAGGTCATCGCCGAAGGCAACATCCACGACACGGTGAAGGTGTATAATGAAGAAAAATTTAAAAAACTCAGACAATATGACAACAGTAAAAGTGAATGCGAAGAAAAATGAGGTCTCTGATCTGACCAAGATGCTGATGACCGGTCTCGACCTATCCTTCAGACGCCTAGTCATCATGCGCAGCCGACACAATGGCACCATGTGCTTCTGTGATGAAAAAGGCAATATCTATACTGTAAAAGCCAAAGATGTAAAGACAAAAATGGGGGCCTAAAATAAAAACACCCTCTTATTGATAAACCACGACTGACAGGAATTCCTGTGGGTCGTGGTTTTTTATTATCTTTGTCCCCGATAAAATGTGCTGCCATGTTAAAAAGATTGAATTTCCTCACCTTGTTGTTGGGCCTGTCGCTTCTTTCTTTGGCCCAAGCCGATCAATATCCTGAAACCGACCCTGTGATCACCCACCGTATCAGTGAGTGGCAAGACCTCAAATTTGGATTCATGATGCACTGGGGCATGTACGCCCAGTGGGAAGTTGTCGAATCCTGGTCCATCTGCAACGAACCCTGGATCAACCGAAACGGCGCCGATTATTATCAGTATAAGACTGATTACCAGAATCTTAACAGGACCTTCAATCCCAAGAGCTTAGACCCTTCGAAATGGGCTGAAGCGGCTAAAGAGGCTGGTATGAAATACGTGGTCTTCAC
>JAILBC010000023.1 GCA_024681295.1 Bacteroidales bacterium | reverse complement strand
ATCCATCGTCTTGTTGGCATTATAGTGTGTGTTCGTCGCCCGTTCCACAAACAGTCCTGCGTCAGCATAAAACCATTTGTGGGTGAACTCGGCGCGCACCGGAATGCGGATGAAATGCTGGAGGCCTTCCCTGTGGTCACCCGGGAATATCCAACCGTCTTCCCTGTTAAACCCCCATCGGTAATCATATTCAATGCCTGTCAGCAACGACCAATGCTCGTTGAAGCTGACTTTGGCATGCACCCCCGCGTCCACGTGGTAGGTTTCATCCATCCATATTGTTCCATCCAACATAAGCCCTATCCTTGCGAAAGGAATGATCGACCATTCTTTGGTGTTTTGTGCTTTGGCTTGCAAACCGAGAATCAAAGTGAAGGCCATGATGACCCAAATCCGCTTTTTTAATTTGTTTGTTTTCATAAGCGTTTGATTTTGATTATTTTGTCACCGAAATACGTTCCGTTTTTGCAGTTCCTTTAGTGTCTATAATGCGCAGCAGATAAACGCCTCCAGCCATATCTTCCACGCTGATCTCGTTCGTGTAGCATTCGGTTTTCACTAACTGTCCAAGGAGGTTGAAGACCTGTACTTCATCGACCTCGAGACCGTCGATGGTTACTGTCGTTGTTGCAGGGTTGGGATAACAAGACACTTGAACAGAATTCGTTTCATGTTCATTGATAGAAGTAAAATCGTCCTCGATGAAATTGCTGAACTCATTCCAATAAGGCGCATTTTGGTAGGCGGATAGTGTACCCACTGGAATATAAACAGGAATGTCTTTGGACACATCGTAAAAAGCATTGTACCAAGCTGTTGGCGGGACCTCACAATGGACTTTCAGGCAATTCAGACGATCACAAAACTGGAAAACGCCCGATTGGATGGTGTCAACCTGCGAACCGATCTCAAGTTGCTCCAAGCGGCCACAATCCCAGAAAAGATCCCACTCGATGGTTTTCAAGGCTTCGGGGAGGTGAACTTCGGTGAATCGTGTACGGGCAAACGCATGGTCGCCAATGGTGGAAACTCCATCGGGAACATACAGATTCCCAGTGAAATAAGTGGTGTAAAAAGCGTATTTTCCGATATGCTGCAAATTCTCGGGAAGCGTCAAAGTACCTGTAAACGTCGCATACTTGAAAGCCTCGTCTTCGATAGAAACAACGGATTGAGGGATGACGAGATGGCCTTGGTTTTCAACGGCCAAAAACGCTCGTTCTCCAATGATGGTAATGTCTTCTGGGATGACGGTTGTTTTTGTGCCTTGTAATAGTTTTTTTGTCTCCCGCTCAATGACAGCATTGCTTTCAGAATAATAGAAGGGGTTGTTCTCATCCACCTCCAAAGTCACGAGTTTCGAGCAGGCCCAAATAAAACCGGGTCCCAAATAAGTGACCGACTCGGGAATTCTGAAGGCGGTGATTTCCCAAAAACTAGAAAAGGCATACGAACCGATGGAAACCACAGAGTTGGGAATGTTGATCTCGCCAGTGATGTTCCTGCAGCCATTGAAAGCCCAGTCGCCAATGACCACCACGAGATCAGGAATCACCAAATTGCCAGTAAATTGAGAGCATCCGTCGAAAGCATAATTGCCAATGTAAGTCACCGTGTTCGGAATCACTAAAGAGCCAGTCATTCCGCCGCATCCCCTAAATGCTCCGTCATCAATACTGGTAACAGTGTAGGTCTGCCCCTCGTAAACCACTTCCGATGGAAAAACGATGTTGCCCGAGGGTTCCTCATAGCCGTCCCAAAAATCCAAGGTGACATTACTGTAAGGAGCGGGATGTGTCAAGGTCACCTCCTTATTAATGGGGTCTGTGATGATGTAATAGAGGGTTTGTCCCGTTTCGCATTCAGCGCTGAAGTCATAGCCGTTCCAAGGATTGGATTGGCCAAAAGTTGTCGCTGCCATAACCATCAGGCAGCAAATCATCAAGAATTGTTTTGTCGTTTTCATAAGCGTTTGTTTTAGTTGTTCGTTGCAAAAGTATACTAAAAAAACGCTTGTCAAGGGGCTTTCGGGGGCCGTCAAATTCTTGTCCCGTATTTCCTGGGAACGTCTGTTTCTATACAACTGGGTATCAATGCGGTAACAATCTCCCGAAGGTTTTCATGTCCCTATCAAAATGGTTTTTGTCCCTATGTTTTAACGCCACACAAGCCTTTTCTTGGGGAAAAATAAAATAATGTTCTTGATTTTAAACAAAAAGTATTATTTTTGCGCAAAATTTTGAACATTATGAAACGACCTCTATTGCCAAAACAAGAAAGAATGATGCAAAACTTGGGCGAGAATCTTCATTTAGCAAGGTTACGCCGCGATCTGTCGTCGGAACAAGTTGCCGAAAGGGCAGGCATTTCGCGCAACACTTTGATCAAAATTGAAAAAGGCGACGAAGGCGTGGCCATCGGGATGTATTTCCGAGTCCTTATCGTGCTCGGCCTTCAAGATGACTTATTGCTCATCGCTCGAGATGACATCTTGGGTCGCAAGCTTCAGGATGCTGGACTTACCACGCCGAGACGCAGTTCAAAACGACCACACAACGGCCAACCATCTCTCCCGAGAGGAACAGGAAATGATGAGTAAAGCTTTTAGAACGGTTTAGTATTAAGGCATGATGGCGCAAGCATCCCTAAGATGCCTACGTAAGGGTATCAGCAATATTAACCGAGCTTCAACATTCTGAAGATAGCGTTCTCCAAAAGATTCTTGGCTCAGATCGCCCCAGCCTTCGACCGTAATGGTAGTTTGGTCATCTTTCTGGGGGAAATTATTGAGGATGCTGATGCCGTAGGACAGTTCAAACTTCACATAATAGCGCGTACGTCCGATGGTGAAGCGGTTACCCACCCCAAAGCCACCCACAGCGCTGACATCATACGGTGTTATGATGGCTTCGGTCAACTCACAGGTATAGGTCAACGGCTGATAGGAATCGTTTTCGTACCAGCGCACCCACTTGGCATTGCCTCCCAGCCATAAGTCGAGGCGAGGAGCCACAAAAAGATAAGGGCGCACGGTCTCATCATAACCAATCCACAAGGTTATCGGGACTCTCAACTCCAAAGCATTCATCGACAAGGAGTAGTCCACATGGGCATGGGTCGTAGTGGAGTAACTCGTCAGCAACTCAGTGGAGAACGCTTTGCGGGTACCACGCCGAGCATAGGACAAATCCATACCGATTGAAACCCTCTGCATGGTGTTCCATTCCACCGCAAGGCCTATCGTCGGGGTGTATAAGGGTCGGAACAAGGATTTATCGACAGCGGTATAATACATGTCATTAGCGGCGAAGCTCCCTGTGACGCCAACACTGAACGGGCTGTTGTTGCGGCAAATGGATTTTGTCTCCTTTAAAGGCCGTGCAAATTGAGCCCGAAGGAGAGTTGCCGAGAACAGCAGGATGGCGATAAGGAACCAGCGTCTTTTCATGGCATCATGGTTTTGGGGGTTCCATCAAACCATCATGGTACCAGGAACATTTTTCCGCCAGCCCATCATGATCCTTGAAAATGAAAATGGAGTTGACTGGATAGACGGTACCTGGGGTCACGGAATCGTTATATTGCAAAATCTCATAGCCGTAAACAAAATCCTTTATTCCCTCATGAGTCAGTTTGCCCGAAAACAAGACGGCATGTAAGGGTAAGCCTTCCGTAGCGACCGTCTCATAGAAATAAGCGGTGAACAAAGAATCGCGCCCTGTCATGTAAACCGGGGAAATCAACTTGCACTGTGTCTCTTCGGAACTCATACACACATATTCCGTGATCTGTTGGAATTGATGTTGGAGTTTGTGATAATGAACAACGGGTGAAAGTTGGCCGGGTTGCGGGGCATAGGGAGGCACCAAATTGGTGCCGACATATTCGTGAAAGGATTGGAACTCCATATCGACCAAAGGAGGCTGGTCGCCGAAATAAACGTTTTTTTCGCCAAAGAGTTCCAACAAATCCTGAGGAAGATACTCTGTGATAAATGGGATCTCTTGCGGATCGTTGACCAAGATGGTTGTATTGCCTTTCTTCAGGCAAGCGGGCAGCAAAAGCAAGACTACTGTCATCATGCCCAACGCATAAGCCGTTCTTCCGAGTTTCCTGTTCATTCCCATTGTTATTAACGCAATAAGACGACCTTTCGAACCAGCACGATGCCGTCGCATCGCATCATCAGATAATAAAACCCGTTGTCCAAATCAGGCATCACATAAACCATATGGTCGTCATCCACGGTCAGCGCATCCAACTGTTGACCCACACTATTGAACAACGTCAGTTCCGCTTCGCTCTTCAAACCATGGAAATGCAGGTTCAGCGTTCCGTTTGACGGATTGGGGCCGATCTCGAAACTTGTGTTTCCCTCCTGTTCGGGCAAGTCGTAATAAGAAGTCTTGATGAAAAACTCCTTGTGAATCGTATCACAGCGATTGATGGCGGTGGCGTGCAGCATCACCGGCTCCAGAAGAAATGTGAAGATGCTCAGGGTACACGACATGCCCTTGCCATGAGGTGTTACATACCAATTGGGGCAATCGATCTCCCAAAGGACAGTATCCACCAGGGTGCGCTCTTCAACAAGTTGTATTTCATATTCATTCAGGCTGATGTGCGTCTCGGTGCCGCCAATCGGGTAATGGTCGCCAATGAACTCAAAATCAGGCGAAAAGCCCAAGTCCAACGTCAGATAATACACACTATCGCAACCGTACATATCCGTTCCCACTCTTTCATAGTGTCCCGATTCCGTATACAGTATTCCGTAATAGTCAAAGCTATCCTCATTGCAGAGGATATGCGTTTCATCATAATAATTCGGTTCTCCCACATGGACATCCAAACTCAATGTGTCGAAAACCGTTTGTTGTGTAACCGTATTGAATCCTTTGATACAGGCTTTTGTTTCATAATCGCCCTTTTGCGTGAATTGGTGCGCTACGGCCTCTCCAGTGGCCGTTTGACCATCATCAAAATACCAATCTACCTGGTCAACATGATAATTGGTCACGATGCTCAACTCGACAGTTTCATCCTTGCACACGAACAACCCATGAGGATACAGGCCGCTTATTGACCCATTGACGAACAGTTGTGTGGTCAGATCGATTACATTGGCACCCACGCAATAGCCGTATCCTTTGAAATAGCCGAATCCATACACATGGGCAATCACGCCTGAGATGCATGAAAGATGGTGCGTGCCGTGTTGGATTTCTTTCTTCAGATAATAATAATCCCCATTGCCTATTACGGGCTGGAACAAGTCAGGATCGATGAGAACGCCATCCAGATAAACCCTGTGGATATCCTCTTTACCCACCACAATATTGACAAAATGATAGTCGATGGTGGCATCATCGTGGTTGAAGGTACAGAATGTCACCTCCCCGATTCTTTGTTCTACGGGAGGAATCCATACCATGGAGGGATCGCCATATTCAACCGTACTAGGTTCAAAGGGCTCATTGCTTGTGGTATTGTACAAGTAAACCATACTTGGAACGGTGGTTTCGATAAAGCATGAACCGTCGCTTGACAAAAGATAAAACACATACGATTCGCCGGCGTCAAGGCTAACGATGGAATCGCCGTTCATCCGCACCACATTACCATCGGCCGAAGAAGTGATCTTCACAAAATCACGCACACGCGACTGGGAAGATGTGACAACAAATTGTTTTCCCCATGAATCGATGGGCAGGGCTTGCTCAAAAATATGATCCAACCCGTTACCCATTTCGAAAGGAATGGCCGTTAGGGTATTGCCATTGAAAACAGCGATTTTTTTACCGTCATGGGAAGAGATCATCGAGCCTGAAAGATCACGATCCTCCTGATCATAATTGGATCTCACAAAATAGGTCTCCCCTTTTGACAGTTCCACCGTCTGTGTATTTCCAGCCTCCGTCAGCGTGGTGGCCACGGAAGGAGTCACTTCAACTATTGTGTTGTCCTCCACGGCAACCACAGCGAAACAGCTTGTCAATTGATCAACGAACATCTCGCTTTGAATGATTGGAGATTGCTCGAAAGCCTGGACAATGTATTCACTGCCAAGGCTTTCCACGGGAAGGACGAAGGAGGCATCAAACGAGTTGGTGGCGATATTGCAGATGTACACCGAAACCGTGTCAGAAGCCATCAGCACCAACGCTTTGTCATCAATGGTTTCCTCGTTGAATTCATTATAGGCAAACTCCTCCGGAATATCGATAATGGTGATGCCATCGGCTTGTACAGAAAAGTCAATGCCAGCCCAACCACCATTCAATTTTCTGATGGTACCTGTACAGGCTTTTTTTGCACTGATCATCACCCTGTTGGAAACCCAACCACCTCCGTTGTATTTGTATCCGTTCTGCATGAACGTGAACCAGAACTCCTTGCCTTGTGTGGAGTTCTGTGCATGAAGTTGAAAACCGCATGCAATTGACAAAACCAGTAGGATGATGATTCTTCGCATGATGGTAGAGGTATGTTGGCAACAAAGTTAAAAAAATTCAGAAAATTCGGAGGTCGAGGATGTTGGCGATTCCTTTGTTATTCTTTTACGAACCTCGAAGTCAGCACCGTGTTACCCACGGCCAAGCGAATCACATACACCCCCACAGCCAACGATTCAATGTCGATTTCGACCTCATTTTTGGAAAGGTTGGCCACCTGGGTTGCCAAGGTTCCCGTGACGTCGTAGATGCTGTATCGGAGAATGGGCTCCTCGCACTTTATGGTCAGCTTGTTGTTCGCTGGATTGGGAAATACCTCAATCTTCGCGTCGTTTTGTTCGCTTAGCGCATTGTCCTGGGCCAGATGCACCTCTAAATGATGGTTTTCTTTGACAACAAAGGAAAACCTGTTGCTTAAGGAGACCATTTCGCCATTTTCGGTCCATCGGGTAAAGTGATAGTTCTCGTTGGGATCTACACTCACCGTGGCTCTTTCGCCATAACTATAGATGGTGTCCCCTGTCACCACCCCAGCACCTGGCGGATCCACCTCAATGTCGACCGTATAGGTTTGCAACTCGAAATTGGCAGTATAGTGGGCATTTTCGGTAACAAGGAAGTTGAAGGGGATTTCGTCTGACACGACTTCATCGCCTTTGGTCCAGTTGACAAAGATGTAGTGCTGGTTTGCCGTGGCAGTCAACGTGCAAGGCTGGTCTTGGTCATAGGTGGCGCTCAAGCCGGTGGAGAGGACAATGTCGTCGACTTTGAGGACAAACTGCCCTGTGCAGTCGAAGTGGCGAATGGCAACCCAAATCTCCTGACCCGAATAGGCGCTGAGGTCAACGGTATACTGGTACCACTGGCCTTTTGATTTATGCGTCATGGTCCACTCCTGGAGGGTAGTGAACGATGAAGGAGAGGCGTTGGTAGTTGAAACAGCCACGCCAAAATGGTCGGCGGCAAAAAGATTGTCTTGAGCGGCAGCATAGAAAGTGATCTGGTGATACTTCCCTTTGGCGGGTGAAATCAGATAATTGTCAGGTGTCAAAGCGGTAAAAGCCGAATTGCTATACGATCCGGACATCACAAAACTTTGAGAGGCATTGTGACCATACCCTGTAAGATTGGCACCCCAATTGAAATATTGTGACGTTTTTGTGCTTGACACCCAATCATAGCCGTCGCCATCAGCGTCGAGCGAAGTCCAGCCCATCATGGTGCCGTCTTCAAAGTCGTACAGATAAACCTCTCTGGTATCTTTGTTGTCGAAAGAAACCGTGCCTCCAATGTCGGGATTGGCCGAAACGGTGACGGTATATTGCTGGACCAGTCCTTCAGCAAAGTTGGCCACCAGGTTGCGGTTGTCATTAACGTAGAAGGTGTAGTTGGACGAGGTGGAAACCGTGTCGCCGTCCTCAGTCCAACCAGTAAAGCCATAGCCGCTGTTGGGGTTGGCGATTACCGTGCACGACTGGCCTTCGGCAAACGTGGCACTATCGTCTTTGTCGCCGAACGACACCGTACCGCCTTCGGAAGGATTGGCCGAGATGTTGACTTCATAGGTGAAGTTGCCAGGATGGATGTTGATGATGGCAGTGTTGTCGGTGTTAAAGTTGTAGGTATAGGGATTCAGTGCGCCATCGGCAAAATAGCCGTCGTACCGGCCGCCCCAGCCCCAGTTGAAATGCAGAAAGTCGTTGTCGTCATAGCCATCGCAAACAAAAGCATGATCACCGCCACAGTAATGGATGGGACGACCCAAATCGAGGCTGTTCTTGATCAAGTTTAACCATTCTTCGGTACTATGACTGTCTCTATATTCGGCGGACATGTTACTGGAATAATTGAAATGGTCCGCCAGTGCAGAAACGGACAATAAAAAAATAGCTCCCGATCCAGTTGGGCTGTATTCCATTTGGACTGCTACGCCGCAATGCCACATCAGGGTGGCTACGGCGTCAATCTGTGTCGCCGTCGAAGCTGCCGTGAGGCTGTCGGGCATGTTGTCCCATTGGTAAGTGGTTGCGCCAAAGTCGACGCTTTGTTGGGGATAGCCAGAGGGTGTGTAGGTGAAAGACCCTGAACCCGTTTCGGGATAGCCCCAATAGTGAAGAATCTGAGCCATGGAGGTGGCTACACACCCCACCCAGACATGTCCGCATTGTCCGTTCGTATCCGCGGGGCAAAGTTCATTGTAATAGCAGCCTTGGCTCCAGATGTCGGTCAACAGAGGTTCTACTTCCGAAGCGACTCTCTTCTCGCTGAGTCGGCCTGTGGAGCGCACCCATTCCCATTGTCGTGTCATGGCTTCATCGACGGACATACGGTTCTCGATGCCGTTCTGTATCTGTTTCACAAAGTCTTGGAGGTATTCCTCCATCTGAACGGGAACATCGTCCCTCGTGAAAATTCCTTTGTTGGAATAACCAATAATGGGTGCAGAACAATCGTCGGCAGAGACGATGACGAAACCGTTGGTGCTGTTGTATACATAAAAAGCTGCGTCGTTGTTGGAGGTGCGATAGGTGGCGGCCCACTGCAATTCAGTGGGGTTGTCGGTTTTCAACAAAGCCTTGGCATGAAGGAATTTGGCACCCACTTCACGGGCGGCGTTGGGATCGACGGGGCCGGCTTTTGTTGTCAGGACAACGAAAAGCAAGAGAAGTAATGATGAATAATGTTTCATGACTGTTTTTTTTTGTATTTGCTAGTTTTAGACTTACAAAACTATAAAAAATCTATGAAAAAAGCAATTTCTCGGGTCAATCCACTATTTTCTAAAAAAAATCCTTTGATAATCAATGAATTACAAAAAAATTTTTCCACTATAAAGTTGCTCACAAAATTGTTTCGGGAGGCATCTCCATCTTTGAGAAAGCGTCAAACAGCACGGCTATCTGCTGACGGTTGAGCCAAACAGTTTCATCCTCAATACGAACTTCCAGCCTAATGTTGTCCGTCGGCTGATAGATTATTCCCTATCCAGTCATTCTTTCACTATAAAAACTTTGTTTTTGAGGTCCTGTCATTGACAAATCCAACTAATGTTTTTACTTTTGCAATATCAAATACCGAATCATATGAAAAGACTCATCGTTATTTTGGCTTTGATGCTTTTTTCCTTGGTCTCATTCGGCCAAGAGGAAAAGTATGTGGAGAACGAATTGATCATCTGGCTGGAACAAGGCGTGGATGCCTCTGCCTTTGCTGAAAGCTCCAATGCCGGCATCATGCCAAAACGGCTGCTATCGGAACGGCTGAACATTTGGCTTTTCGAGATTAACGACAGCCGAGGACAGAGAGAAGACATGATGGACCGTCTGGCTCAAAATGCCGATGTGCGGGTCGTCCAGAACAACCATACCAACATTGTGATGCGTGAGCTGATCCCCGACGATCCTTATTTTACCCAACAGTGGGCACCGGCCATCATGAGCCTGCCTCAGGCCTGGGAGGCGTTCACCACGGGCGGCATCACAGCAACGGGTGATACCATCGTGGTGGCCGTCATCGACGGAGGGGTGTCCCTGAATCACGAGGACTTGAACTTCTGGAAGAACTATCGGGAGATTCCCAACAACGGCATCGATGATGACGGCAATGGATATATCGATGATTATAACGGATGGAATGCCTATAACCACAACGGGAACGTCCCAAGCAACGACCACGGTACTCATGTTTCGGGCATCATCGGTGCTGTCGGAAACAACGGTACGGGCGTTTGCGGCGTCAACTGGAATGTGCAGGTGATGCCTGTGGGCGGCAGCTCGGGCAACGAGTCTATCGTGGTAGAAGCATACGCCTACGTGCTAGAAATGCGAGGCCGTTACAATGAGACTGGTGGGGAAGAGGGGGCCTTCGTCGTAGCCACCAATTCGTCCTTCGGAGTCGATTACGGCAACCCCAATAATTACCCGATTTGGTGTTCCATGTATGATGAAATGGGCCAGGTCGGTATCTTGAGTTGCGGCGCAGGGCCCAACTTGAATGTGAATGTCGACGAAGTTGGCGATGTGCCATCGACTTGTCCTGGTGAGTATCTGATTGGCGTCACCAATACCACCTCAGCCGATGTGAAGAACAGCAGCGCTGGTTACGGCATCAATAACATCGATATTGGTGCACCTGGCACCTCCATCTATTCCACGGTGAACAATGGCTATAGCAACAAGACAGGTACTTCGATGGCTACACCACAGGTCACAGGAACCATTGCGCTGATGTATGCGGCGATGCCCGAAGAGATGATGATGGCTTGCAAAAACGATCCGGCTGAATTCTGCCTTTCGGTGAGGCAATCGCTTCTTGATGGTGCCGACCATCTTGCTTCCCTCGAAGGCCTGGTGGCCGATAGTAGAAGGTTGAATGCATACGGTGCCATCGAAGAGATGTTCAATGTGCCGGTCACCCCTGTTTTGACGGGCGAAGCCAAGATTGCCGGGGATACCGTATGTGGACAGACCTTGACGGCTGAAACTGCTTTGAGTTCCACACCTGCCATCCCAGACCTTGGCGAGTTGCATTATCAATGGTTGAGAGACGGTATCGCCATTGAAGGTGCTGTGTTCCAGACCTATACTTTGGTTCAAGCGGATGTTGAGACAAAAATCAGCGTGCAAGTCTCCGCCGAGAACTGTGTGGGAACGGTCACTTCACCTTCCGTTGGTCCTATCAGGGCTTCGTTTGATAGAATTACCGAAGACAAAGAGGTTTCTTTCAAACTCTATCCCAATCCATCTTGTGGCAGCATCACTATCGAAGGAAAAGGACAACTGGTCGTCACCAACACTCTTGGTCAGACCATTCTGACACGAGAAATTGATGGACCAACTACAATAGAAATCCCCCAGGGCTTGTATTTTGCCAAACTGGGGGACTCCGTTAAAAAAATTGTGGTGGAATAAATACGTTCAATCGGGCCTTTCGCTCACCTAAACATCTCCTCCGTAAGGATAAGCGTATATATCCTGTCTTTTTCAGTCTCTCCCTCAGGGTCACACTTCCACGCTTCCCTCGTGAAGAAATATCGTTGCTCGTCGGTGGCGTTCTCATCATGACGATAGGTAATAGTTGAAGCACCATCGGAACGGCGGATAATCTTTACGCTGTCGAAGTCGGACATAAGTTTGGCGAAGGCTTGCTCTTCCGAAATGGCAACTGAGCGACCACCCATGACGCCAAACATGCTTACTGTTATTTGATCCATGGTTTGCTCCCATTCCTGACCAGACTGATTGGTGTAAGGTGTTGTCATATTGACCACCCCTGTACCTTGCCATCCGTTAAAATCAATCGTGTCGTTTTCGGGGCTTTCGATATTGAAACCGACCTCCACGAAATAATCACAAGAAGTCATTGAAAAAAACATTGCCGCCAAAAACACCAGCAGCGTTCCGAATCTTAATTTTCTGTTTTTCATGATATTTAGTTTTTAATATAAAACTATTCTATTCTGTTTAAATCCTGAGGTGCAATGGAAATCGCTGCTGCCCTCAACGTCCACATTGGTGATGTATAACGTCAAATCATCAGATGTGGGAATTTCATCGACAGCGTCATCGAGAAGGATATAGCCGTCAAAAACGATGTGGCTTTCCGAAATGCCAAGTCTTTCGGCGACCTTGGTCCGTACTCCTTTGGGTAGGGTAATCTGATACTTGCCATAGGTGGTGTTGGCGGCTTCCCTGCAGGTGTAGGAGGCATTGTTCACGATGGTTTCGCCATCGTATTTCACACTAAGGGTGTTGTTGTCCTTGAAATCGATGACAAGGCTTTTCTCAGGTTCGGGATGAATGATCCCCACAACACCACCTACTACGGTGTGAGTCCACACCCATTCCCCCTTCAGTTCCGGGATTTTTTCAATAAGATTGACACCGCTTTTCTTACAAGAGCTGAACGCAAATAATGCTATTACAGCGATTAATAGTACTTTTTTCATGACTTAACTTTTTTTAGGTTGATTATCGTTTGTTCATTCAACGGACAAAAGTATAGCAAAATTTCGCTGAAATTCCAAGCTGGAAGGCCGTTACAAACTTTTGTAAACTTACTTTTTTGATTTTTAATGGTTTATCCTCATCGATTACAACATTTCTTGTGGCATCCCGAAGGGATGCTAGCTCTGCAGAACTATCATCCGCCTTGGCGGATGAGGATGTAGCCCACCGTTTCAACGGTGGGAACACAATGTTTTAAGACGTTTTTTTTGTTATGAAAAAGTTGTAATCAAAAACCCTAACACTCTGATAATCAACACCAAAATTTTAGAATAATTTGTAATGCCCTCTAATAGGTGTACCAATCCCGAAAATAGTTCCTATTTTTGCGGAAAAGATTTGATTCACATGTCAAGGTCCATCACACTCATCGGCGTCGTCTTGCTTTTGCTCTCCTCTTGTACCTTCCGCTCGAAGGCCAAGACGGAGCGCATGGTGGCGGTGGTCAGCGAAGTGCGCGACAAGTACCGGGCCGACGAGGACATCAGCAACGACGACCAAATCTTCGAGGCCTACGACTACTTCGTTGCTACCAAGGATTATCAAAACGCCGCTCCAGCTGCCCTTTACAGCGGTCGGGTGCGCCAGGCCAAGAAGGAATACGAAGCCGCCATGAACTTTTACAAAGAGGCCGACCATTACGGTTGCATGACAGGTGATTCGGTCAGTGCCGCCTTCGCCCAATATTACATCGGTGACTTGCTCAACAACAGCGGCAACGAGGCCGAGGCCATCTTGAATTATAAAGCCGCCGCCGAGCTTTGGGGCGATAGCCTCTCCCGTAAGGCCAAGTGCATCAACGCCGTGGCCATGATGAACATTGTCATCGATGAATACGACAGCGCTTTCGTCTATCTGGAACAAGCGTTGAAGCTTGCCCAAGCCTCCGACGACCGGATCACCGAAGCCTCCGTGTGGAACAACTATTCCGTGGCCTACCAGCTCACCGACGATTTCGATGCGGCTAAGGAATGTCTCCGCAAGGCCCTCCCGCTGGTGGATGTGAAACGTCGCCCCATCGCCCTGATGAACCTTGCCAAAGTGTTTCTCGCCCTTGATGAGCGCGACTCCTTGGAATATTATAAAGCGGAGATGCTCCATGCCATGGAGGTGACGGAGTGCCGTCCCGAGACCATGGCCGCGGTCTATGCCTTCTTGATCAAGGATGCCCTGAATAATGGCGACTACGCCACGGCCTTCGATCTGGAGATGAAACATGAGCAAGTGGCACTTGACCTGTTGAGTGACCAAACCCAAAGCTCCGTCCTCGAAATCCAGAAGAAATACGATTTCGAAGCCCAAGCCAATCAGCATAACCGCCAAATGCTTTCACGGCAGCGGCTGATTATCTTGCTGACTGTCATCCTGATTGTCGCTTTGGCCATCATCACAGGTTTGATTCTCAATGCCTTGAAGAAAAAACGCATCGAAGCCGAAATCAACGCCAACCTGCTGGAACTCAAGAAACGCAATGAACAGCAGCAGTTGGAACAAAACGATCTCCAAACTCAAATCGAAGAACTTCAAAAACAAACTGGCGACAAACTTAAAGATGAATACCTCCAAAAGTGCCATATCATCCGCTGCTTCGAAGTCTATTCCCGTGACCGTAACAACACCATGAATTTCAAAGATTTGGAGAAAGCTTTGTTTGAGGGTGAAGATCACTGGACGGGCTTCGAACAGGCCTTCGAGGGCGTCCATCCAGGCTTCATCGCCTCCATCAGGCAAAGTTACCCCGACCTTACCGAATCGGAGTTCCGCTATTGTCTGCTCTCGCATTTCAAGCTCTCCCGTCAGGAATATGCCGACGCGCTCGGATGCAGCGTCTACAATGTTGACAAAATCAGAGCGAGCCTCAATAATAAGATAAGAGTTAAGAGTTAAAAGTTAAGAGTTATGAAAAGGATTATTCATACTTTTCTAATATTGACCGTCATTGCCTTGGGCGCGGCGTCGTGCTCCAAGGATCCCAATGATAACCCGTATGGTCCAAACAGTTTCTTCCCTTGGATCGAAGGGGATGACGATGGAGAGGGGATTTCTCAAAACCATGGCGACGACAAAAAAGTTGACATCAAAGGTTCGTTGATGAACGGCGACATGAAGAACCCCAACATCGAGGCATGGTTCTCGGGCAACACCCTCTATGTGCAATTCAACGAGAGGGTTGAGAACTGTATGATCTTGGTGTCTTCCTATAGCAACGGTCGTGTGGTATTTTCACGCCAAGTTGAAATGCAATACCCCGGCACGGTTCGTATTTATATGGGCAACAGGCCGTCAGGCACTTATCAACTTTACATCTCCAACGGCCGTAAATCAGCTGAAGGAAGGTTTGATTTTGAACAACAATAAAACGACAAACAATGAATAAAAAATTTATCATCTTATTTCTGGCCGCCACACTCTGTTTGCCGACCTTTGCGCAACAAGAAGCTGGGAATTTCTGTCGACATGAAATTTCCATCGGTTATGGGTTCCACCCCGTCAGCGGCGACGAATCCTTGTTTAGCGGCGGACGCTTTGGTCACGACATTGACCAAGTGGGAGCCTTCTATGGGGCCTACACCTATTTCTTTAACCAGCATTTCGGCATAGGCGGTACCTACTGCTACGATCCGCGAATAATCCAATACTGGTACCAAGGTTACAACACCAATGGGGCTCAGACTCAGGTCTGCACCCTTGACGAGTCGAGCCATTCCCTGATGAGCCATGTCAAAATCAACACCGTCAGCAAGAAGGTTTTCACCCATTATGTGAAAGTCGATACAGGCCTCTGTTTCTGGGGCTACAAGCTGACCGAATACCATCCGGAGATGTTCGAGGTGGAGCTTCCCGAACAGCACTGCTGCTTTGCTTGGCAAGTGGCCACAGGCATCGAAGTCGGTTACGGTCCCATCGCCGGATTCCTGCAATGCGGTATCGGCATGGAAGGCAACTTTAGTTTGGGTATCAGATACAAATTCAAAAACGGAACAAAATGAAAAAGCTATTGATATTTTGCACGATGCTCATCATGATGAGCTCTTGCATTGAACATGCCCGCATCTATTTAAAACTCACCGACGAGGATGCCGCTGCCATTCCATATCATCTGGATCAGACCGTTGACTTCGTCGACCAGAATGGCGATACCATGACCTATAAAGTCACTTGTGACGAGACCTATCCCTACGACCACGACCTCTACCACTACTCGTCGAAGACAAAAATCTACGACGAATATTACTGCTACGCCCGAACGGTTATCCTTGAATGTGAGAAAAACGGCAAGCGATTGGGTTTCACCATCCGCCCCGAAAAAGAGATCGCCTTCTACCTCGATTACGATTTTGACTTGTATGGCAGCCTTCTGACCAACGATCCCTGCACCATTGACGGGATTGACTACGAGCATGTCCATCATCAAACCCTTTACGACCCGAGCACCGGCGAACTGATTTACAACTGGTACTACAACGAGGAATATGGCTTGATTTACATCAAGTACTATGATCAATTGTTAAAAAGAGTACCATAAATACCTTTTTTTGAAAAAACCTAGCACCGAAAAGAAATAATGTGTATTTTTGCAAAAAGTCTCGTTATAACGATAGTTTTATGAAGAAGATCACATTGTTTCACGGCTCGACAAAGATCGTTGAGAAGCCAATTCTAGGCGTCGGTAATCCGAAGAACGATTACGGATTGGGGTTTTATTGTACTGAAAGCCTTGAACTTGCCAAGGAATGGGCAAGCACGGAACGTAACGACGGCTTTGCCAATAGTTATGAGATGGACATAGAGGGGTTGGACGTTCTTCGTCTGAACAAAACGCCCTATCACATCTTAAATTGGCTTGCCATCCTGTTGAAAAACAGAACTTTCGTCCTTTCACAAGGTCTGCCAGTTGAAGCAAAAGCGTATCTGTTGGAGAACTTCCTGCCTGACTACGAGCAATACGACCTCATCATTGGCTATCGTGCCGACGATTCCTATTTCTCGTTTGCCAACGCTTTCCTGAACAACACCATCTCACTGGAACAGTTGCGAAAGGCGATGTATTTGGGAAAGTTGGGCGAACAAGTGGTTCTGAAAAGCGAAAAGTCTTTTTCGAAGATTGTTTTCAAAGAGAGCATCCCTGTGGACAGCAGCTTGTACTACCCAAAACGTCAGGCCCGTGACCGTCAGGCCCGTGAGGATTATCAGAAAGAAAGGAATGCGACATCGTCTGTCGATGCCGTGTATATGATTGATATTCTTAGAGAAAAATGGACCAACGATGACTCACGCCTATAACCCTTTATATCTCGAGGATGTGATGAACAACCTCGGCACCATGCTCGACTGCGCTGTCAACGCCGCACATTGCAAACTGTCCGTCTTTTACGAGATGTTTCTCACCAGTGGCGTTGCCTCGCAGATTGAAGTGGGCAATCCCAGGTACCTTTCGGGACTGTCGGGAATGGAGTTGATGCGTGTGGTGTTGGAGAAGTCGTCCGACAAACCCATACCCGACCTATCCTACGTTCCATTTGACCGAACCCCCGAGTATTGGGCTGGTTGGGCGTTGGCCTATTACCAATGGCACACCTCTCGTTCCTTCGCTTTCCTGCAACGGAATGGGTTGAGCATCGATGTCGTCGTTTCTTTGTATCCGACCTTGCATGAGGCTGATCTTTCCAAATTTGTCCAGACTGCCGATGCACTTATCGAACAATCTCTCCGAAGTAGGAAAAACCCGTTGAAAGCCATCCGCAAACAGTCACGGCTCACCCAAAAAGAGCTGGCCGACTTGTCGGGGGTCACGCTTCGCATGATTCAGGCATACGAACAGGGTGACCAGGATATCAACAAGGCGGAGACCAGAACGGTCTTCGCCTTGTCGAGGGTGCTTGGGTGTGCCCCCGAGGTGCTTTGCTCTTAATATTTCACAAACTTCGTCGTTTTCCCGTTAATGTTGATGAAATAAACCCCTGCTGGTAAGGTTGACACGTTGAACTGCTGTTTCTCAGTGTCAATCCTTCCGGTCATCAGGGTTTGACCCATGATGTTGGTGATGTGGTATTCACCGGTTTGATCGCCCGAAATGGTAATTATGCCATTGGTGGGGTTGGGATAAACACTAATTCCATCCGCTGGAGATTCCTCAATGTCGTAATGGAAATTGAGATACACCTCGTCGCAACTTGTTTCGTTCAACTGGATGATGAGCTGGCCGTATTGCCACACACAACGCATGCCTTCCACACGGTAATCGCCGTCTTTGGACATCAGCCACTCGGGGAAGAAACTGGTTTCGTGTCCGATGCCGCAGATGATGATACCGCTGAACAGATTATCGGGATCGCTGACCGTGAGAGTCCTGTAGGTTTGACCATTGTAATCCACCGTACCTTCTGCATCCACATGCATCAAAAGGCTTGCAGTGCCCACTTTGATCTCCCATTCATCACCCACCTCGGCGGCGAAATCATACAGCATGGTGAACTCCTCCAGATCTTTGTTCCACCAATACACCTTGTTATCGCTTTCGTAGATGTATTCGAGGGTCTTTTCGGTGTAGAAGTCCTTGTCGTAAAGGGTGTTGATGCGTACAAGGATATGTACAGGGTCGTCGTTGATGGTGGTGTCGGCGGCATATTCCAAATGCTGGTAGGTGATGCTGCCGTCCGCATTCTCAATCTCATAATACCACTCCGTCCCGATGGGGAAGAGGCCCATCTCGACGATATTCGGGAACTCATTCCACCCAGGTGCTTCCTGATAGGCTGCCAACGAGCCTTGCGGCACATAAATGGTGGCGCTTCGGGGCACTCGGTCGAAGGAATGGTAAATCATCGAGGTATTGACCGTTGGCGGCACGGGGTTATAGACATAGATTTTCTTCAGTTTGGTACACCACAAAAATGACGATTCACCCATATCTGTGACCGATGCTGGAATGGTCACCTCGCCCATCCATTGGCAAAAGGCAAACATCCGGTAAGGAATGGTATGGATGGTTTCAGGAATGGTGACGGTGGAGAAACGACCAAAAGAAAATGCCTCTCCAGCAATGTTAGTTACCGTTTCGGAAAGTGTGAACGAACCCGAATCCAGGCATCCGTAAAAGGCACCCTCTCCAAGGGTGGTTACCGACGCTGGTATTTCAGGCATGTGTGTCAGGCCACACTGGGCAAAGGCATGGGCACCTATCGCTACTACTCCGTCGGGAATCACGCTGTTTTTGCAACCTGCGATAATGGTATTTGTGGCGCGTTCGATGAGACAGTTGTTCTCGCAATAATATACCTCATTGCTGCCGTCCATTTGGATGGACTCGAGGCCCGAGTCACCTCTAAAAGGATTCCAATTGCCTTGAATTGAAGTCACGGAACTTGGAAGGTTGATTTCTTGAAGCGATCCACAATAACGGAAGGCTTCGTCTTTAATCGTTGTCAAGGTGCTGGGAAACACCACCTGTTCCAACGAAGGGCAGTTAGCGAACATCTCCTTTGAGACGACCGTCAAGCCTTCGGGAAGAACTACCGTGACCAAATCCGTATTGGAGAAACATCCAATGCCGTAGGGTATGTCCTTTGCCGGTAAAATCAAATCCGTCAACTTGGAACAGCTGAAAGCCCGATCGCCCACTGTGTTGATGGATTCGGAAAGTGTCAGTTGTTGTAAGCGGGTATAAGAAAACGCTTGGGCTTCAATCACAGTAACGCTGTTGGGAACTGTGGCTGTCATCGGACAACCGTAAAAAGCATTGTCCCTAATGGCAGTGACCGTGTTGGGAATCACCACGGAGGTTAGCGGACAGTCGTAGAAGGCATGGTCCAGGATTTCGGTAATCGTCCAAGTGTTTGAACCGATAGTGACCGTTTCGGGAATGACAAGGTCACCTTCGGGTTTGGTTTGATTGTAATAATAGTTCCCACCACCGTGATAAGGATAGGTGACACCGGCAATGTGGTTTTCAGCATCCAAGATGTTTAGATACAACACATGATGCGAAGGACTCATTGCCATAAAATCATAGGCTTGAGCATTTCCGATGGCAAAAACCATCATGACAAGAATTAAAAATTGTTTTTTCATATTGTTGATTTTATTGATTATTGTTTTCTACCGATAGAGCACCCCGATGGGGTGCGGTGGTGTCAAACGGCGTTAACTATTTCTTCAAACGAACGGTTGTCATCACCGAGGTTCATCTTCATTTGTTTGATTCGGGTTTTGCGTTTGTAATAGGAGTCGGTCTGGGTGTCCAACAAAATGGAAATCACTTGGTTGGAGAAACCGTTCTTGGAGAGGCAACAGATACGAACATCCCATTTCCCGAGTTTAGGATAGAGTTGGAGCAGCCGTTGCGAGAAGCCGTCGAAGATCAGATCGGTCAGGTTAATGAAATCGGTCCAGTCGTTGTCGGTCAGCTCAAAGTTGAGCGTGTCGGAGTTCACCTGCTCGCTGAGGGCTTGGGCAGTGACCATCACTTTGTTGCGGGCCATGATTTTCTCGGTCATCATCAGCTCCTTCTGTGAAAGGGTCTGCTGGTTGCGCCGCAGTTCGTCGTTGGTGCGAATCAAGGTTTCCATATTGCTCACCAGCTCGTGGATGCGGTTCTGGTCGCGCTCCACCTGACGACCGAAGTGTTCCATCTCCAGTTTATGGTCACTGACGATCTTCCTCACAATCAGGATGATGATGAGTAAAGCGATGATCGCTAAAGCGATAATCAGGTACAGTTTCAGGTCGCGGTTGCGGTGCAAACTCTCTAGTTCGCTCTGCTGGGCCTTCAACTCGTATTCCGACTTGATGCGCAACATGGCTTCGCTGGAGTGCTCCATCTCGGAGGCCAGCATGTTCGTGGAGAACTGCTCGTGGTAATGGACTGCTTGCTTGAAGTCGCCTTCGCCATAGGCAATGGCATAAAGGGCTTGATAGACCGACATTTTCAGTCCTGCCCGCTCACTTCTGAGAGCCTCGTTCAAATAGGATTTGGCCTTCTCGTTGTCGCGCGTATAGTAATATAGGATGCCCAGCGTCATGTGGGCGATGTCGGTATCATTCTCATCGAGGCCGATTTCCAAGGCTTTGTTGACGCTCTCGATGCCTTTAAAGTAGTTGCCGGTTTCCATGTAATAGTCGCGGCCCATCTCCAGATAAAGGTCGCTCAACATGGCTTGGTCATGCAGAAGGTCTGCAATAAGGAAAGCGGAGTCATAATACTGTTTGGCCTGGGTGAACAGTTCTTGCGCCCTGACGGCTCGGCCACTGTTGCGGTAAGCGTTCATTATACCTATGGAATCGGCAGTTTGCCTGAAACAACCTAGAGCCTGTTGATGTTGCTTGAAGGCGTCCTCAAAGAGCCCATGCTTGAAATACATGGCTCCCAGATTGTCACAGAGTTGTCCTTCCAGTTGAAGGACCTCCGCGGTCTTTTCGCACCGCTGCACGAGGACTAGGGCTTGGGAAAAACGCTCGGCGGCTTCTTCCGATTGGCGCTGTTCACGCAGGTGTGTACCTTCTTCATAAAGGGCGTTAGCGCGTTCCATCCGCTTGGACTGGCTATCGCAAGCCGTCAGTACCAAGCAGATCAAAAATCCTATCAACCATTGTGTTTTCATCGTCGTTGTTTTTCTGCAAAAATAGGCAGAAAAAACACTTGTCAAGAGGTTTTTGGACCTCCTACGCGCGATGTCCCTATGATTTCAGGTTGTCCTGATTGTTTCTTGTTGGAAATCAACAATATAGGAAA
>JAILBC010000020.1 GCA_024681295.1 Bacteroidales bacterium | reverse complement strand
ATGCCTTACCAACTGGTCATCCACGCCAAGGACAACTCTTTCCCCATCCCCCTCTCCAATGTCCATGCCGTCAATATCACCGTCATCGGCCCAGCAGTGGAAGGACTGGAAGTGGAAAGTGGAAAGTGGAAAACGGAAAACGGAACCCCGAAGGGCTCACCGACCGAATGGGAGGTAAAACGGAAAACTCTCAATTCTCAATTCTCAATTCTCAATTCTCACCTCACCTGGTCGCCTTATCTGTGCTGCTCCAACGTCTCCGCCATCCGTGTGTATCGCCGTACCGGTTCCACGCCTTACGAGCCTGACTATTGCGAGACTGGTGTTCGTCCAGGCTATCAAATGATTGCCGAACTGCCTGCCAATGCCACTTTCTACGTCGACGACAATGGGGGAGTGGAGTTTACCCAAGGCGTGGACTATTGTTACCGTGTGGTAGCCCTGTTCCACGATGGCGCCGAGAGCCGACCCAGCGAGGAGGTGTGTTTTCAAATCCCGAACAATCAACCGCTGATGACCAAAGTCTCCAACGACGAGTCACAGTTAAATAACGGTCATCTTAAGGTGGCGTGGGTGAGACCCCGGGAAATTGATGACCAGTTTACAGCACCTTATTCTTACCGACTTATTCGCAACCTCAATGGCTCGGAAAGTACAGTCTATTCTGGCTCGGACTCCACCTTCTTCGATACGGAGGTGAATCTTGCTGAAGTACAGTCTTTGGCATATCGGGTGGAGATGAAAGATGCCAATCAGCAGGTGATGGGAACCAGCGCTTCTGCCGGTGCCGTGATGCTTATTGGCAAGGGAGAAGACCAAAAGGCTTCCTTAAGTTGGACAGAGGAAGTGCCTTGGGTGGTCGATAGTACCCAGATCTTCAAGGAATTGGACACGGTGTTTGTCAAGATTGGGACTACTGCCGCCATGTCATACGACGATGTTCACGTCCAAAACGAAGTCACCTACCGTTATTATGTCTGTACCTATGGGCACTACACGTTGGAGGGTTTGCCCCGTCCGTTGGTGAACTTTTCCGCCATCGTCGAGGTGAAGCCCACAGCGGAAGAACCAGAGCCGGAACCCGACCAGCCTGTTTATGAGTTGCCTAACGCCTTTACGCCCAATGGCGACGGCATCAACGACGTGTTCGTTCCCTTACGCATCACCCCTGACCTTATCACGAATGTGAAGACGCACATCTTCAACCGCTGGGGCCGCACGGTCTTCGATACCGACGACATTTTCATCAACTGGAACGGTCGCGCTGGTGGTAGCGGTCAGCCCTGCTCACCTGGCACTTATTTCTACGTCTGCGACGTGGAAATGATAACCCCCGAAGGGCCTGTCACCAAGCGCCTCCAGGGGTCGATCATGATCATCAGATAAGTTTTGAAATGCCTGACAACAACACACAGCGTATCGCCTATCTCGACATCCTCCGCCTCGTCGCGACCCTTGCGGTGATCTTCATCCATGTGGTGGCGGACGGGTTGCCGTTGTCGTTTGGGCAATACAACTGGTATGTCGCCGTGGTGGGTGGCAGTCTGGTGCGTTGGGCAGTGCCGGTTTTTGTGATGATTAGCGGGGCTTTGTACCTGAATCCACAAAAGCAGATCACGACTAAAACGGTGCTGAAAAGAAAAGTCCCCCGTCTTTTGTTGGCTTACGTTTCCTGGTGGTTGATCTATGCCCTGGCCATTGTGTTGGTGTGGTATGTAATCAAAAAGGAGCCGTTTCAGGTTGAATGGCTTACTCCCCATTACCATCTGTGGTTTCTTCCCATGCTTTGTGGCGTGTATCTGCTCATCCCCCTGTTGCGCCCCATTGCATCGGACAGGAAACTGTTGCGTTATGCCCTGCTGATCTGGTTGTGTTATCTCGCAGGCAGTTTCGTTTTTGTCGACGAGATCAAGCAGATCGCTCCATTGTTTGCTATGAATACCCTAGTCGGGTATGCCGGATACTTTCTTTTGGGTTACTATCTTTCATCCCTTGAGACCACCACGGGGCAAAGATGGGTAATCTATATCCTAGGGATGGTGAGTGCACTTGCCACTATCGGCGGTAGTATCGGATTGTCGCTTTCCAAAGGTGCATTTGACGAAAAGTTCTATACCTACCTAAGCGTTCACGTGATGATGATGGCGGCCGCGTTGTTTGTCTTCGTAAAAGAGAGGACGGCCGGTCGGGGATCCAAGACCTATCGTTTGGTTGACTATGTGAGGCACGACTTGTTCGGCATTTATCTGACCCATGATTTGTGGCTGATGGTGCTTAACAAAGAGATCGTCCGGAACGTGTTCAATCAAGCGTTCATGCTGCCTTTGATCTGTATTGCTGTTTTCGTTTTGAGTCTTTACACAACGAAACTGATCCGAAAAATACCTTTCGTGAACAAAATCTTGATCCCATAAAAAAGGGGCTTATTTCAAAACCTGTTCGATAGTCTCCAACACCATCTCCTCCATGGGGAAGTAACTCTCGGGGTTGGGATGGCAGCCGTCATCACTAAATGACTTCGGGAGTCCGAGGTTCTCATCGGCAAAGGCCGCGTGGAAATCGACGTAGACGATGCCATTCGCATCAGCGTAGTCCTTAAGAATCTTGTTGAGATCTACGATGGTCTGACCGGGATTATCAATCTCTGGTCTCCAAGGAAACTTGGAACAAGGCGGGATGGAGCAGATAATGGGGATGATGCTGTGGGCCTTGGCAAGGTCGCACATGGCCACGATGTTTTCCACAACATGGTCAAACTCAACGTAGTAGTCGTTGTGGGCCACGTCATTGGTGCCCGCCATGATGACCACGGCCTTCGGATGGAGGTTGATGGCGTCGGCAGTGAACCGCACCAGCATCTGGGCAGAGGTCTGACCACCGATACCCCTTCCGCAGAAGTGGTTCTCGCTAAAAAAGTCGGGATGGAAATAAGCCCAGTTGTCGGTAATGGAATTCCCCATGAAGACTACTTCAGGGTAGTCTTCGTTAGAGATAATCCTTTCATTGTCAGCCTGATATCGGTTAAACCCGAACCAATCTTTCTGTGCAAAACCAAATAATGACATTGTGACTAATAAACTTAAGATGAATAGTTTTTTCATAACCGTTTTTTTAACCAAAGAAAGGACAGCCGTAGCCGTCCCTTCTTACTTCTTACTTCTTACTTCTGTCTTCTTTAATACTTCATCATCTCAATCAGGTCCACCATTCTGTTGGAGTAACCCCATTCATTATCGTACCACGACATGATCTTCACCATCTTGCCCATCACCATGGTGCTCTGGGCATCGAACACACTGCTGTGGGGGTTGTGGATGATGTCGCAGCTCACGATCGGGTCTTCAGTGTATTCAAGCACACCCTTCATCGGGCCTTCGGCGGCTTCCTTCATGGCGGCGTTGATCTCTTCCTTGGTGGCTTCGGTCTTCAATGTGCAGACGAGGTCAACCAATGAACCGGTCGGGGTGGGGACGCGGACAGCGATACCGTCGAGTTTGCCGTTGAGGTCAGGGATAACAATACCCACGGCCTTGGCGGCGCCAGTGGTGGTGGGAATCTGCGACAAGCCGGCGGAACGGGCACGACGAAGGTCGCTGTGCGGACCGTCGAGGATCACCTGGTCGTTGGTGTAGCTGTGGATGGTGGTGATGTAACCCTGCTCGATGCCGAAACGGTCGTTCAACACCTTGGCCACGGGAGCTAGGCAGTTGGTGGTGCAGGAGGCGTTGCTCACGCACTCGATCTCGTCAGTGAGTTCGTGGTTATTCACACCGACCACGATGGTGGCGTCGATGGCATCCTTCGAAGGGCAGGAGAGGATGACCTTCTTGGCGCCGTTCTTCAGGTGGTCGCCATAGCCGCCTTTGGTGCCGTCCTTGGTACGGAACACACCAGTTGACTCAACCACAACGTCGGGGGTCTTGCCCCACTTGATGTTCAGCGGTGAACGCTCAGCGGTGACTGGGATGCGCTGGCCATTGACAATCAACGCAGTCTCGTCATATTCCACCGTGCCAGGGAACTTGCCTTGGGTGGAGTCGTATTTCAACAGGTGGGCCAGCACCTTGGTGCTCGTCAGGTCGTTGACGCCCACGATTTCCAGATTCGGACGTTCGCAAATGATGCGGAACACGTTACGGCCAATACGGCCGAAACCATTGATACCTACTTTAATCTTTTCCATTGGATGCTAATTGTTTTAAAGATTATTCAAATTTAAATCAAAATGCAAAGATACAATTTCTTATGGTAAAAAACCACAATGTCAAAAAAAATCTTATCTTCGCAATCAAATACAATAATATTTTTTATCTTTGCTTTCCAAAGTTTAGAGATACAATAGTATGCCTTTGCTGTATGATTTCAATATGGACTCGGCGGATGACTTGGCCGTGAGGCTGGCCGGGAATGTGAAACGACGTAGGCTGGAGAAGGGCCTGTCGCGTGCAGCCCTGTCAATGATGAGCGGAGTGCCCGTGCCTACGATCGCCAAGTTTGAGCAGCATCATTGTATCTCGCTGGTGGGATTCCTTGCCTTGGCAAAGGCTTTGGGTTATACGGATGAACTGAAATCGCTGCTTGCCGAACCTGTGTATTCCACTATGGAGGAACTCGACACCATCAACAGAAACAAGGGCAGAAAACGGGGGAGAAATGAATTCAATCAGTAAGATATTCGTCAAATATCATGGGAAGACTGTCGGCGAGTTGACCCAAACACCCGATGGAAAACGCTGCGTGTTCCATTACGACAAGGAATGGCTGGCGGCGGGCTTCTCGATCTCTCCCCTGGATTTGCCTTTGAAGTCTGAAATGTTCATCGCCCCCGAACGCCCTTTTTGGGGCAATTTCGGCATCTTCGAGGATAGCCTCCCCGATGGCTACGGACGATACCTCCTTAACAGGATGCTCCGTCAGCAGGGGATTGACGAGTTGGGTTTGAGGCCCTTGCAACGCCTAAGCATTGTGGGCGAATCGGGGATGGGCGCTTTATGCTACGAGCCGGAAACCAAGATGGAGCCCTCCTCGGAAGTCATTGCGCTCGACCGTATTCAAGAGATGGCATTGGAAGTGCTGTCGGAACGAAACGAGAACGATGCCGCCGCACTTTATTATCGGAGCGGCAACTCTTGCGGATGCCGCCCAAAATGTCTCTACCACGATGAGGAAGGTGACTGGTTGGTGAAGTTTCGCCATACCTACGACCCCAAGGACTTCGGAGCGACAGAGTTCCACTATAATGAAACCGCCCGTCGTTGCGGCATCGAAGTACCCGATTTCAAGCTGATGGAAGGAAAATATTTCGCTTCGCGCCGTTTCGACCTAGCCGATGGAGAACGTCTCCATGTGGCTACCGCAGGCGCACTCTTGAACGAGTCGATAGATTTTCCCAAACTCGACTATAAGACGTTGCTTCACCTCACTGGTTATCTAACACAGGAGCCCAAACAAGTGGAGGCCATGTTCCGCCTTATGGCATTCAACGTGTTCACTGACAATAAGGATGACCATGCCAAAAACTTCAGCTTCATCTGCCGTGACGGACGCTGGAAGATGGCTCCGGCTTATGACCTCACTCCGCTACCCGAAGGCTACCATGGCGAACATGCCACCTCGGTGAACGGCAACGGCAAACCTACCGTAAATGACATGCTGGCAGTGGGCGAGGATATCAGAATATCAAAAAAACGCGGATTGGAGATCATCGACTTCGTCCGAGAAAATTGTAAAGAAATAATGTCAAAAGAATATCAATAATACCATGTCCGAACCTTTTAAATCACAAGCCCTTGAGGCCAACCTCGAGCAGACCCGATACAAAAACATCTTCATCCCCGAAATACATCAAGAGTTCATCAACCTCTCTGTCAAATATTTCGGAATCAACAAAAGAGCCAAGGAGTGCATCACCGAATTCCACCACCCGATGTCGAACCACACGTTCGTCACCGAGGAACTCCGTAAGATCCTGATCGACGATTTCTGGTTCTACACCCGCGATGACATTCCCGCCGATGCTTTGCTTGTCCCCATTGAGATGATGCGTAGCCTTCTGAGACCAGAAGTCTCAAAAAAGCTAAGGCTCAATATTGTTAACACCCTCCTTGAATTTGCTACCAAGAAAGTACTCCTCGACGCTGTTTTCGACGTTCTTGAAGAACGCTTCGACGACAACCGAGACTGCTACATCCTGGCCTCAAAATACGCCATTCGCTATCTGGACAAACTGGCCCACGACGAGCAATACGGCCCTAAGGCAATGAGCTTGACAAAGACCATCCTCCAAGAAACCTACCGCTACTGGCGCGACACTACCCTAGTGGAACAATGGCTTACCGAAAAAGCCGCTCTTGTTCAACCCGATGAGGCCAAAGCCATCAAGGACTCCATCGGCGAGCCCTATTTCAACCAACTCAATAACGACTTGGAAAATGCCGATACCTGGGAGAGACTCTCCAACATGCCGGTATTCGACCAAATCGCCGCTCGTTTCACGAAATCGGAAGAGACCTTCCCTCATTTCATCACCAAGTTCCACTACGTGTTCTACCTGCTCCACCTCCCGGGGATGGAGAGCCAGCGTGAACGCCTCATCTGGAACATGAACCGCATGCTCCGCGACGCTGTCGACGAAATGCCCCAAGAAGATATCGAGCCTTTCATCGACACCATTTTCGATCTCGCCCAAGAACTCCGCGGCGACTACATGTCGGCCGTGCTCGATTTCCAGCTGACCCTGGGCCTGAAGATCATCGACATTGACCAAACCGAACAACGCGACATTGTCAACTACTTCGAGAAGAAACTCATCAACTTCGGCTTCGTCACCCCAGGCAAAGTGTTCGTCAACGAGGACTGGCAACTCTCGGTGGACGAGAACCACCTGAAAAACATCCGCGTGTGGCTCGAACTCATCGAACACTCCAAATACCCCATGGAGAAACTGCTCTCCTCCCTCATCGTCAACCTCAAACTAGGAGGTATCTTCCTTAGCGACACGGACCTCTTCCAACGCGAGATTACCAAGATTCTCAACTCGAACATCAGTCCCTATTATAAGAAGGTGAAACAGCTCACCCGCATCTTCCCGGTTTATTTCAACGAAATCGGCGCCGAAGGCGAGATTCGCAATGTCACCACCAATATGGACGAAATCTCAGGCCGCGAAGATAAACTGGTTCATTTCCTCAGAAAACAAGTACATACTGAAAGTAACAATACACTTATAGGGTTAACGCTTAACGTATATAAGTTTTGGTGCGATGGCGTCAAAGAGGATCTCCGAGCCATCCTTCCCAACAACGTATACGACAGCATCGACGTCAATAGCGAATGGTTCACTTACGTGCATGAGATTACCGTGGCCATGTGCGAGACCAGTTGTCTCGACCCCGAGGACCTGCTCATGCTTTCACGCGACGACTTCGACAAACTCATCCATCGTGCCGTGGAGAAACTGGGTATTGACCAAACCATCGGCGACCGCGAACACGCACGACTCATGGATATCAAGGATCTCTACGCCTTCCTGCGCGAGAAATACTCCTTCGAGTCGGTCAACATTTTCAGCTCGCTGCGCAACTATCCCTTCATCGCTGACAAAGACATTGACGAGTTTGAGAAAGCCTATAAAAACAAGGAGGTGGGCAAGTCGCTGAAGCTCATCTATGCCTTCATGGAGAAATTGAAATCGGTGATTTTCAATCCCGAAGAGAGCGAAGGCTGGGAGAATATCTACCACAAACGCCATATCGCCATCGGCATCCCCTCGATGTATGGCACCTACCGCGAGAACAAATTCGAGGCCATGGGCTTGACCTTCCGCCTTGAACGTGTAGCTACCCAACTCATGGAACAGGTGGTTCAGAGCATCAACCTCGAATACATCTCTGCTCGCACGCTTGAAGTCATCTACGACATCCTCGAATACTTCCGCGAAGGTCTCGAACTCGACGGCATCACCAACCAAGGCCTCAACGCCAAACTACAGATGCTCAAGTACTCACTGACCTCACGAAGCTTCTCGTTCGATCAGTATATCAACATCTTCCAGTTTATCTCGGAAGACGTGAAACGCATCGTCATCAGCTACTTCCTGAAGTCTTACGAATATCCCCTCAAGGTCATCGTCCCGCAACTCTTCGACCCCGAAGGCAAGCTTGACGAACGTGAGACCGCCGCCTTGATAAGCCGTAAATCCGAAGAGTTCCACCGTGACCTGCTGTCGGACGCCTTCCTGATGCAGCCCCTCGACAATTTCATCGCCCGTATCCTGAAGTCGTTAAGAGGGATGGCTGCCGACCTCGACGAGAAACTGATCCGCGACATCATGACCTACAACTCTGAGATGCTCATCAGCCCCTTCTGGACCCCCACACCCAAGATGGACAACCAGGTGTTTATCGGAAACAAGGCCTACCACCTGAAGAACCTCTACCTGAACGGACTTCCAGTACCTCCTGGTTTTGTCATCACCACTGAGACCTTCCGCCGTAACGAGACCATCAACACCATCCCCGAACTGCGCTCCGAGATTCACGGCATGATCCGCAAGTTCATCGATGGACTGGAGGACATCACCAAGCTGAAATTCGGTGATCCCCAGCGTCCACTGCTGCTTTCGGTGCGTTCAGGTACGGCCATCTCCATGCCAGGTGCTATGGACACCCTTTTGAATGTCGGCCTCAACGACGAGATTGCCGAGACTGTGGCCCAGGATTCCGACAAGGGATGGGCCATCTGGGACTCGTACCGCCGTCTCCTTCAAAGTTGGGGCATGGCCAAAGGCATCGAACGTGATGTGTTTGATGACGAGATCAACGCCTATAAGCAGCGGACCAACGTATTGATGAAAGCCGACTTTAGCGCTGACCAGATGCGCGAGATTGCCATGGCTTACAAACGCATCCTTGATGATCACGGTGTGGTCTTCGAACAAGACTCTTTCAAACAACTCATCGAGTGCGTCAATATGGTCATCGACTCATGGAACTCGGAACGTGCCCTGGCTTACCGTCGTCACCTTGGCATTTCCGAGAACTGGGGAACGGCCGTCATCGTACAGCAGATGATCTTCGGCAACCGCAGCGCCACCTCTGGCACTGGCGTGGTGTTCACTCAGAACCCCAACCGTGAACGGCCTGGCGTACACCTCTATGGCGACTTCACCATGCGCAGCCAGGGCGAGGACATCGTGGGCGGCCTTGTGAAACCGCTGCCGATAGGGGAGACCCAACGCAAAGCAGCAGGTCTCGAAGGCCCCTCCATGCAGACCATGTTGCCCGACATGTACAAGAAGATTTACAACACCGCCGTGAAACTCACCGAAGAACTGGGCTACAGCCCCCAAGAGATTGAATTCACCTTCGAGAGCGATAACCCCGATGATTTCTATATTCTTCAGACCCGCGACCAAGACCTAAAGACAACGGAGAACGGAAAACGGAAAACGGAAAGTTCATTTATCTTTCCACTTTCCACTCTCCGTTTTCAACTTTCCGTTGGCCACGGCATCGGCATCGGTGGTGGCGCTATGAATGGATTGGCGGCCTTCAACGCCCAGCAGATCAAGGAGCTCCGCGAGAAGTGTCCTGACGATAATGTCATCTTGGTCCGTCCCGACACGGTGCCTGACGACATCGGCATGATCTTCGACTGCGACGGTCTGCTCACCGCTCGCGGTGGCGCCACTTCGCATGCTGCTGTCACGGCAGTGCGCCTTGGCAAGGTCTGCGTGGTGAACTGCGACGGCCTCGACGTCGACATCGACGATGAGTTCGGCGCCATCAACGGCCATCCCCTCCACATGGGCGACAAGATTGCCATCGACGGCAACCAAGGATTGGTTTATTTGGGGCATTACAAGGTGGAATAGCGCAAGGGTTACGCGTCAATGATGACCGAGCCTTGGATTTTCGCCACAACGATCACTCCGATAATGATGAGGAAGAGGATCATCGTATGGTACAATAGCATGGTCAAAAGGCTGCGCCAGAATGACTTGATGAAGCTCATTTCCGCCATTTTTCGGAAACAGAAGGCTATGGAGACGGCCATGATGACCCAGGTGAACAGTTTTAGGAAGAGCGCCACCTCGGGAGCGAAGGTAAAAACGATGCAGGTAAGGCAACGGAACAAGGTGGTGAGTACCATGGCATAGACGATGGGGACGCAATACTCTGCCCAATAATAGCGCTTTCGGTTTTTCTTGCCAAAACAAGCCCTTGCCGCCACAACGATCAATGGCAAGGTCAATAGGGTGCTCGTGGTGTAGTGGTTCCAATAGGCATCAAGGAAACGACTCAACTGATTGCTGGACAGGATGTAATTATACTTGTTAAGGCTGATGACAAAGTCTTCGCCATGAAGATCCACGCGTGTGTCGTCCACGGTTCCCGTCAAGGTGAAAAGCAGGATGTAGAACGCCAGGGCGCAAAACAGCATCGGGAAGGGTGAGAAATAGCTTTTGCGCTTGCCATCGAGGATTTCCTTGACCATGGTCCCGGGATGGGTGAACAGTTTTTTCAGCGTGAACCAGATACCGCCGTCGTTGCCGAAAATGCCCATGAGAAGGTTCTGCATGAGGAACTTCATCGTAAATCTCCCGGTGGCTGCTTTTTGTCCGCATTTGGGACAGAACTTGCCATCGAACTCATTGCCGCAGTTGAGGCACTTGGTGGTGTTCGAAGTGGTGACGATTTCGTTGTCCATGATTTGAGTTTTAATGACGCAAATTTAGTAAAGTTTTTTTTCTTACCTTTGCCGCCATGAAAAACATCCGAAACTTCTGCATCATCGCCCATATCGACCATGGCAAGTCCACCTTGGCCGACCGCCTGCTTGAACTCACTAAAACAGTGAGCGAGAAGGAACTGGTGGACCAGGTGCTCGACGATATGGACCTGGAACGCGAGCGCGGCATCACCATCAAGAGCCACGCCATCCAGATGAAATACGAATATAAAGGCGAGGTCTATACCCTCAACCTCATCGACACCCCCGGCCACGTCGACTTCTCCTACGAGGTGTCACGCTCCATCGCTGCCTGCGAAGGTGCTTTGCTTGTGGTCGACGCCACCCAAGGCATCCAGGCGCAGACCATCGCCAACCTCTATTCGGCCCTCGAACACGACCTGGAGATCATCCCCGTGATGAACAAAATCGACATGGACAGCGCCATGATCGACATCGTGGAAGACCAGATTGTCGACATGTTGGGTTGCGATCCTTCGGATATTTTGAAAGTAAGCGCCCGTACCGGCGAAGGCGTACCTGCTGTGCTCGATGCCATCGTGGAGAAGGTACCTGCTCCTAAGGGCGATCCGGATGCACCGCTTCAGGCTCTCATCTTCGACTCGGTGTTCAACTCCTATCGTGGCATCATCGCCTACTTCCGTATCGTGAATGGTACCATGCACACTAACGACCTCGTTAAGTTCTTTGCCACCGGCAAGGAATACAACGCCGATGAGATAGGCGTGCTGCAGCTGCATCAGGTGCCAGTGAACGAGCTCTCGGCAGGTAACGTGGGCTACATCATCTCGGGCATTAAGACTTCCAAGGAGGTCAAGGTGGGTGACACCATCACCCATGTGGAACGTCCTTGCGACCAACCCGTGGCTGGATTCGAAAACGTCAAGCCCATGCTGTTTGCAGGTATCTATCCCGTAGATGCCGACGACTACGAAGAACTCCGTGCTTCCCTTGAAAAGCTGCAACTGAACGATGCCTCCTTGGTATGGGAACCTGAGTCTTCAGCTGCCTTGGGCTTCGGCTTCCGTTGCGGCTTCCTCGGCTTGCTCCACATGGAAATCGTGCAGGAACGTCTCGACCGTGAATTTGACATGGATGTGATTACCACCGTGCCCAACGTCTCGTTTAAATGCTTCAAGACCGACGGTGAGATGATTGAGGTGCATAACCCCTCTGGACTTCCCGAAGTGACCAAGATCGACCATATCGAGGAACCTTATATCATCGCCCAGATCATCTCCAAGAACGACTTCACGGGTCCTATCATGACGCTTTGCATCGAACGTCGCGGCATCCTCAAAAACCAGGTCTACCTCTCCACCGACCGAGTGGAACTGACTTTCCAGATGCCGCTGAGTGAGATTGTGTTCGACTTCTACGACAAGTTGAAATCAATTTCAAAAGGATATGCCTCGTTTGACTATCATATCGCCGGCTATCAGGATGCTGATTTGGTAAAGCTCGACATCATGCTCAACGGCGAGTCGGTCGACGCCTTGTCCACTTTGATCCACCGTGGTCATGCTTACGACTTCGGTCGCCGCATGTGCGAGAAGCTCAAGGAGCTCATCCCACGCCATCAGTTTGACATCGCCATCCAGGCGGCCATCGGCGCCAAGATCATCGCTCGTGAGACGGTACGTCAGGTGCGCAAGGATGTGACTGCCAAGTGCTATGGCGGCGACGTCTCCCGTAAGCGTAAACTCCTCGAGAAACAGAAGGCCGGTAAGAAACGCATGCGCCAAATCGGCAACGTCGAAGTCCCACAGTCCGCTTTCCTAGCTGTCCTCAAACTCGACTAACACCGTTGGTACCGCCTTCCTGGCAGCGCCATCACAATCCCATCAAATTCCAGGTTGAGCAGTAGGCTCGCCAGTTTTGTGGTTGGTAGTCCCGTCCCTATAATCAAGTCATCGAGGTTTACGATGCCTTTGTTGCCAAAGCAATCCATGATCTTTTTCTCCTCCTCGGAGAACTCCCTGAAAATGGTGGTCTGCCGTTCTTCTTTGGTGCTGTCCCGTTCCCAGCGCATCACGTAACGCAAATTGGCTACGCTCTCCATGAGGTGGGCGCGGTTGGTGCGGATAAGGTAGTTGCAACCCTGGCTGTAGAGGTCCATCACCCGTCCCGGGTAGGCAAACACGTCGCGGCTGTACGAGTTGGCCAGGTCGGCGGTGATCAGAGAGCCGCCTTTCAGGGCCGATTCAATGACAACAACAGCGTCGGCCATGCCGGCGATGATGCGGTTGCGTCGGGGGAAGTTCTCCCGGTCGGGCAAAGTGCCGCTCATGCACTCGGTGAGCAGCCCGCCGTTGGCAAGCATCTCCAAAGCCAGTTTCTTGTTGGCGGCAGGGTAGATCTGCTGCAAGCCATTGCCCAAGACGCCCACCGTGGAGATGCCTACATTAACTGAGGTTCGGTGCGCCATGGTGTCCACACCGTAAGCCAGTCCGCTGACCACCAGCACCCCGTCGTCGACGAGGTCGCTCACCAGCAGGGAACAACACTCCTTCCCGTAGTCGGTGATGTTGCGTGTGCCTACGATGGCCACCACGCGTTGGGCGTTGAGATTGGCGTTGCCTTTGAAATAGAGCATCATCGGACTGTCGTCGCATTGTAGCAGCCTCCTTGGGTAGTCAGGGTCTTGGTAAAAGAGCGGACGGATGTTGTTGCTCTCGATGAACTCCACTTCCTGTTCCACCCGTTTCAGGATGTCCTTCGGGCGGCAGATGGCGTCGACGGTGAACTCCTTGATGTTATGGATCTTTTCCAATGTCTTGCGTTTTTCTTTAAACACGGCCTCCGCACTCCCACAGTAGGCCACGAGCCTCTTTCCGCTGACGTCCCCAATCCCCGGGATCAGCGTGATGGCAATCTGATATAAGATTTGTTTTTCCATAATTAAATTAATAATTAATGCAAAAATAGTAATTTTTTATTTATAGAATTTTAATAACACAAAAACTTTAAACCTCACATCTTTAATTTTTGTAAATTTGCGCCGTGAAAGGCAAAGTCATTAAATCAACTGGAAGCTGGTATATCGTCCTCGACGAACAGGGACAACAGTGGGAATGCCGTCTTCGAGGCAAGATTCGCCTCGACGGACTGCGCTCCACCAACCCCGTTGCTGTGGGCGATAACGTTACTTTCGAACAAGAACCAGGAAAACCTACGGGCGTGATCAAAAACATCGAGACCCGCAACAACGTTATTGTCCGTAAGTCGGTCAACCTCAGCAAAGCCTCCCATATCATCGCCGCTAACATCGACCTCGCCATCATCGTGGCCTCCGTGACCCAACCACGCACTTCCACTGGATTCATCGACCGCTTCATGGTCACCGCGGAAGCCTATCATATTCCGACCGCTTTGGTTTTTAACAAATGTGACCTTTATAACGATGACCAGATAGGGGAAATGGCCGAATTGATTGAGTACTATCAAAGCATCGGCTACACCTCGTTCGGCGTGTCGGCCAAGACGGGCTTCCAACTCGACGAACTCAAAGATCTCATGCGTGACAAGATATGCCTCTTCTCAGGTCACTCCGGCGTGGGGAAGTCGGCTCTGGTGAACGCACTTGACCCCAACCAACACTTGAAGATCGGTGCCATTTCCGACGTGCACAACAAAGGTAAGCACACCACCACCTTCGCCGAGATGCACCATCTTGACTTCGGGTGCTGGATTGTGGATACGCCTGGCATCAAAGAGTTTGCCCTCTACGACATGGAGACGGAGACCTTGGCACAACGTTTCCCTGAGATGCGTGGCTTGATGAGCCAGTGCCGCTTTGCCAACTGCACCCACACCCACGAGCCAGGCTGCGCCGTCAAAGAAGCCGTGGAGAACGGCGATATCGCCGACTGGCGCTATAACAACTATTTGAGAATGTATAACAATGAGGATTGGAGCTATGAAGACTGAAAACGGAGAACTTGGAACGGAAAACTGGAAAACTCTCACCTCTCACCTCTCACCTCTCACCTCCATCATCCAACTGGAGATGGGTGCTTATGACTATAGCCTCTCTGAAATTGCCCGTATCGTGGAGGAAAACGATGCCAAGATACTTGGCCTCACGGTCGACGATAACCCTGAAGACCCTGGCAGGATCGTGGTGACCCTATTGTTGAACCAACCTGAATGCGCCGCCATCGTCAAAAGCTTCGAACGATACAACTACAACATCGTTGGCGTCTTCAGTTCGCCTGACGAGAACCTCGACCTGCTCGACAGATACTCCTTACTGATGCGTTATATGAACATCTAAATCGACCAAACTATGAAAATCGCAATATTTGGGAAGTCTATCGCCCCTGAAAACGAGATATACCTGCAACAGCTCATACAGGAACTACTTGACAACCACGTGGAAGTGCAGGATTGCCTCAACCGCCACGACAACCTCGAGCGAGATGTCGACCTGCTGTTCTCCATTGGAGGCGACGGCACCCTGCTCGACGCGGTGCCCCTGGTGGGCGACACGGGCATCCCCATCTTAGGAATCAATATGGGAAGGCTGGGCTTCATCTCCAGCGTGGCCAAACAAGAGATCCCTCAGGCCGTCCAACATATCCTTCAAGGCCGATACACCACCGAGGCCCGCACACTCTTGGAAGTCATCTCGCCAAAGAATGTCTTCGGTGATGTGCGCTTCGCCCTTAACGAGCTGAACGTGATCCGTAACCCCGAACACAGCCTGCTCGCCATCAAAGTGTTCGTCGACGATGTCTATCTCAACACCTACTGGGGTGATGGTATCCTTCTGGCTACTCCTACGGGGTCCACGGCTTACTCCCTCAGTGCGGGAGGTCCCATCCTCGCTCCCGACTCCCATTGTTTCGTTGTCACTCCCATCGCAGCACATAATCTCACTGTGCGGCCCATCGTCATCCCCGACGAAAGCACGGTGCGCATCCAAGTGGAAGGCCGCGAGAAAAAATTCGTCTTCAGCATGGACTCTCATGCCTGCGCCCTCGACACCTCGGTGGAGTTGGTGGTGCGCAAGGCAGGCTTCTGCATCAACACCGTTAGGATGGAGGGGACCGACTTCTTCAGCACCATCCGCAACAAACTATCGTGGGGCAAGGACAATAGAAATTGATTTTCTGCGTTGTCACATTATTAAAAAAATGTCTTAACTTTGCAAACTTTTAAATCTATGAAGAAGACACTGCGTTTTTTGATGGTGACAATGAGCTTGGTGCTGCTGTGCCTGAGCGGTTCAGTGTCGTTTGCCCAAAGCCCTAGGACCATCGAGGTTGGCCCTCATTTTGGCGCTACCACCTATGCCGGTGACTTGAATGTTTGGCGTAACCTGGGCCAATGGGAGTGGAAGGGCCTGAAGCAGTTTCACTACGATCTCGGCGTATTGGCTCGCTATAACTATGACTCACGCTGGGCGGTGCGTGTCGATTACACACACCTTCACCTGAGAGCCGGCGACACGTTGGCTGCTTGGAGGCCGCAGTGTCACCTGAACTTCAGAAACACCGTTGATGACCTGAGTGTTATGGTGGAGTTCAACTTCCTGGACTACTACACTGGAAAACACGACAAAGGATTCTCTCCCTATATCTTTGCAGGCATCTCCGGCATGATGTATTCGGTGCAGCCTTTCACTGGCATCGACTCCCTGGATGTCATGTATTTTAATGACCTCGGCGAAGATCCCAATGGCGCCGACGTGTTCACTGTGAGCGATGAAAGGGTGGGACATAATTTTGCCCTGTCCATCCCCTTCGGCCTTGGTGTGAAGGTCTCCCTCTCGGAACACCTTGCCACTACCGTCGAATGGCGGATGCACTATGCCCTGACAGATTACCTCGACGGGGTTCATGGCAACTATGCCAAGGAACATGCTGTCGCCCAAGGATACGATTTCACTGATCCTACAGGAGAATTTATCGCTCCTGCAAACTCCCCAGTAAACTATCAGAAATACCAACGCGGCAATGCTGGTACCAACGACTGGTTCGGGATGCTCAACCTTTCCATGACTTGGAAGTTTGTGCTCCCCGAAAAAACAGCATGCAAAATGACTGATTATTAAAACGATGAAGGAACAAATCAACATAGAACGCCTGCCTCGTCATATCGCCATCATCATGGATGGCAACGGACGTTGGGCCAAGGAACACGGCAAGCCAAGGCTGTTCGGACACCAAAGTGCCATACAGTCGGTCAGAGAAGTGAACGAGGCCTGCGCCGAACTCGGTGTCGAATACCTGACCCTTTACGCCTTCTCCACCGAGAACTGGAACCGTCCTGGCGACGAGGTAAGTGGTCTGATGACGTTGCTCTCGCAAACCATCAAGAAAGAGACCGCGACACTGCTCAAGAATGGCATCCGCCTCAACGTGATCGGCGATGTGGAGCGCATGTCGCAAGGCATCCGTGATGAGTTGTACCGCGCTATCGACGCTACCAGCCAAGGCAATCGTATGGAACTTACCCTGGCCCTGAGCTATTCCGGCCGATGGGATATCTCCAATGCCGCTCGTAATATCGCAAAAGCCGTTAAGGAAGGATCCCTTCAACCCGCCGACATCACCGAGGAAACAGTTTCCAACTATCTGTCAATGGCTGGGAAACCTGATCCTGAATTGCTCATCCGTACCAGCGGCGAACTCAGAATCAGCAACTTCCTGATGTGGCAACTGGCCTACTCGGAACTCTATTTCACCGACAAATATTGGCCCGACTTCAGGAAAGACGACCTCTATGCCGCTATTGTCGACTACCAGCACCGCGAACGCCGCTTCGGCAAAACCAGCGAACAAATCCGTAAATGATGCTCATGATGAAAAAATATATTCTCCTTGTCGCCCTTTTGATGGTGGGTTGCTTCGCTTCAGCCCAGATCAAAATCGGCGACGACCTCTCGGATATCGACTACAACAACCCTAAGAAATACGAAATCGCCGGCATCACCGTCGAGGGCGCCAAGTACGTCGATGGCAATGTGCTCTCCATGCTCTCCGGCCTTAGAGTCGGCAGCGAGATTACCGTCCCTGGCGACGATATCGCCATGGCGATTCGCAAGATCTGGGACCAAGGCATGTTTGATGACGTGGCTATCAACGCCACCAACATCGTGAGCGACAAAATCTTCCTCCAGATTGTCGTCCAAGAACGCCCCCGCGTCTCCAAATTCTCTTTCGAAGGCATCAAAAAGTCGGAAGCCGATGACATCCGCAACCAGATCAACCTCTCTCGGGGCGACATCGCCACCGAACATTTGGAGACCAAGACACGGCGCATCATCGAGAACTTTTATGCTGAGAAAGGCTATTATAACGCTGTGGTCGAAATCACCCAAGTGCCCGATACCACGAGAGAAAGCTATGTGGATTTGATCATCAATGTCGATAAAGGTAAAAAGGTGAAGATCGGAAAGATCAACCTGATTGGCAACGAAAACCTCTCTGACGTGGCCATTTACTCGGCAATGAAGGAAACCAAACAGAAAGGCGTGTTCAACCCCCTTGACCCGCTGGGACCCACCGTTGTCAACGCCATCGCCGATGCGGTCACCCTTCACCCTCTCAGAGCCATCACCGATGTGGAGGAATACTTCTATGAGAACTACCGCCCCCGTATCTTCAAGAGCTCCAAGTTCCTTGAGTCGAACTACGAGGATGACAAGCAGAACATCATCGCCAAATACAACGCCAAAGGCTATCGCGACGCCATCATCGTGCGCGACTCAGTGTACAACCTCGAAGACGGCGATTTGGGCATCGACCTTGTCATCGACGAGGGTGGCCTCTATCATTACCGCAACATCAACTGGACAGGCAATACCAAATACAGCAGCGAGACCCTCAACGGTGTTCTGGGTATCAAACCCGGCGACGTTTACAACAGGGAACTGCTCAATAATAACCTCACTTACAGTGAGACCACGCTCGATATCTCCTCACTCTATATGGACGATGGCTATCTCTTCTTCCATGTCGACCCCGTGGAGGTGCAGGTGGAGAACGACTCCATCGACCTAGAAATCCGCCTCAATGAGGGCAAACAGGCACGTATCAGCAACGTGACGCTGAAAGGCAATACCAAGACCAACGACTTCGTGGTCATCCGCGAGATGTACAGCCGTCCCGGTCAGCTCTTCAGCCGTAGCGACGTCACCCGTACCGTCCGTGAACTCGCCACCCTGGGATTCTTCAACCAAGAGTCCATCCTGCCTGATGTGAAACCCAATTATACCGACAATACCGTCGATATCGAGTATCAAGTTGAAGAAGCCAGCGCCGACCAAGTGTCGTTCTCCGCAGGATGGGGCTACAATATGCTTATCCTTCAGGCAGGCCTTTCATTCAACAATTTCTCCATGCGCAACCTCTTCAATGGTGATGCTTGGAAGCCCATCCCTGGCGGCGACGGACAGAAACTGTCACTGAACCTGACAACCTACGGGACACGCTATATCGGCTATTCCGCCTCATTCACCGAGCCTTGGCTTGGCGGCCGCAAACCCAACTCGCTGACCACGTCCATCTACCAGTCATACTACGGCAACGGCTATAATAGGAGTGACGAGAAATTCGGCTTTTTCCGTATGACGGGTGCCACGGTGGGCCTAGGCAAACGTTTGACTTGGCCTGATGACTACTTCACCCTGTACCATGGCGTTTCATACATTAACTATCGTTTGAAGAACTATGCCAGCATTCTCAACTTCGGTACGGGCAACGGCTATTACAACATGGTCAGCTACAACTTCAACATCGGTCGTAACTCGGTGAGCCAGCCGCTCTATCCGCGTAACGGTTCGGAGGTGCAGCTGTCGCTGGAAATCACTCCTCCCGTATCGCTCTTTACCAATAATGACTATGGCAGTATGGCGGATGAAGAGAAATACAAATGGATTGAGATGCACAAGTGGAAGTTCAAAGCCGCTTGGTACTCGGAGCTTTACGAGAAACTCGTGTTGATGACCCGTGTTCGCTTTGGTTATCTAGGCTATTATAACAAGGAGATAGGTCCCACGCCGTTCCATCGTTTCTATCTTGGCGGTGACGGTCTGGGAAACTATAACTTCGACAGCCGTGAGATTATAGGTATGAGGGGCTATAAGAACGAGTCCCTTACCCCAGAAAGTAGTAACGGTATTGCCATTGGTGGTAACATCTTCACCAAATATACTATGGAACTGCGTTATCCTTTGTCGCTCAACCCCACAGCCACCATTTATGCCATGGGCTTTGTGGAGGCGGGTAACTGTTGGCTGGGATTCGAGAACTTCAATCCCTTCAAAGTGTACCGCTCTGCCGGTGTCGGTGCCCGTATCTACCTCCCGATGTTTGGTCTGTTGGGCCTTGACTGGGGCTATGGCTTCGACCAGGTTCCGGGAGACAAGACTGCCAACGGCAGCCAGTTCCACTTCTCCATCGGAGGCTCGATCGACTAAGGCTGAAATCGGCATGGTTATTGATGAAGTAACTCTTTCGTGAAACAAATAAACAACGATAATACAATGAAAACACTCAAATCACTACTTCTGACGGTGGCCCTTGTTTGCTGCGGCGCCCTCAGCACTTACGCCCAAATTGGCGGACAAAAAATTGCATATGTCGATTCAGACTACATCCTGAGCAACATCCCTGAATATGCCGATGCCCAGGAAGAACTCAACGCCCTCTCCACCAAGTGGGAAAATGAAATAAAAGCTATCTACACTAAGGTGTCGGAGATGTACAAGAAATACCAGACCGAGATGGTGCTCCTCTCCGAAGACCAAAAACACGCCCGTGAGCAGGAAATCATCAATAAGGAACAAGAGGCCAAGAACCTTCAGATGCAGTATTTCGGTGCTGATGGACAGTTGTATCAGAAACAAACCGAACTCGTTCAACCCATTCAGGAAAAGATCTACACTGCACTGACCGAAATCGCCCAGACCAAAGGTTACAGCTTCATCTTCGACCTCGCCTCGGGTACTTCCATCCTCTATGCTTCCGACAAAGTCGACGTCAGCGACGACGTGCTCGACCAACTCAGCAACGTGATGCAGACCGTGCGCCGCGAAGACCGCAAACGCGCCAACGCCGCTGCAAGCACCAACGCAAAATCAGGTAACACTGGCTCCAAGTCGGGTAACATCACCCCCAAGAGCGGAAACACCAAAAAATAATCGGACCAGTTGCCATAACGAAGTTTTTTGTATCTTTGCGCCCTCAAAAAGGAAAAATTAAATCATTAAATAATTTGTAAAATGAACAAAATCATCAAAGTATTCTTCCTCGCCGCCGCCCTGTTCGTCATGAATGGCTTCGTCAGCGCCCAAACCGTGAAAATCGCGCATGTCAACACCAATGAAATCATGAACGACATGCCTGACAGAGCAAAAGCTGAGAAGAACCTGGAGGCTTACTATAATGAGCTTCAGGAGCAGCTCAAGACCATGTATGGCGAGTATCAGAACAAACTTCAGGACTATCAAACCAACGCTGAGACCATGTCGAACCTGGTGAAACAGTCCAAGGAGAAGGAACTTGTCGACCTCGAGAGCCGCATCACCGCTTTCCAAGCCAACGCTGAAGACGCTTTCGACGCCAAACGTGCCGAACTGCTGCAGCCGCTGCTGGAGAAAATCCAGAACGCCATCAACACCATCGGTAAGGAAAAGGGTTACACCTATATCTTGGACACCGCCACTGGCGCTACCGTTTATATCGGTGCCGACGCCGTTGACGTCACCAAAGACGTGAAGGCTAAATTGGGTATCAAGAAATAATAGGAATGAATGAATGAAAAAGCCGCGGAAACGCGGCTTTTTTTATTTGATATTATCCCGTTTGACCTTGGCGAACCTCAACAACTTGAGGATCCCCAACTGTTTGTGGTCGTCTTTTTTGGCCAAATTCAGGTAAAGACCAATCTTCTTGATAATCGGAATCCGGAAGGTCTCGACGAACTCAATCAAAGTACCGTCGGGATCCTCCACATAGGTGAAGTGCCCGTTGGCCTCGCCCATCCCGAAGTCGGCTCCACTGTCGCACACAAAGGGATGCCCCATGGCCTCGGTCTCGACCTTCACAGCCTCCATGTTACGTACGTCGAAGCAGAGATGAATGAAGCCAGGGTCGCCCCAATAACGGCCTTCGTAGAGTTTCTTGCCAGGAGCCTCGGCCTGAATGAGTTCCAAGCGTGAGGTGCCCATGATGCCCGACAACGGTCCCTCGATGGGCTTAGAACGCTCCAAGATGACGCGGCGTACCTTTTTCTCTCCTCCCGGGAGACTTTGCAGGTCTTCAAAAACGGCCGTCTGGTCCAACACCACCTTGTCGTATTCCAATAGTTTCCTGTAGAAGGGGAGGGAACGCTCCATGTCGCTTACCCCGATCACTGAGCCGTTGGCACCGCCAGTGGTCTTCTTTTCGTCGACGAACACGTAACCGTCTTCCTCAATCTGGAAAAGGTTGTCGTAGGGATCCTTCATGAAGAAATGACGATAGCCAGTGGGGGAGGTGTGAATCTCGCTGAGCACGTTGAGTCCTTCGTTGATAAAGGTATTGTAGGCCTTCTCGATATCAGCCGTCTTGACCTTGGCGATGAGGATGCCTAGGTCGCCCAGACGGACTGGCTCTTTCAGATAGTTGAGTTCGCGCCCTTTGGGCTGCCAGATCTCGAAACCGCCACCGCCACGGATGTTGACCGCGATACCTGAACGACGGGGCTGGGGCTTGCCTCCCGTATAGGGGAGCATGCGCTCCGCCACACCCTCGTCATCGACAATCTTTACTTCAAATCCGAAGTGGTCATAATACCACTTCCAGGCCTCCACGAAGTCGTTGACTCCGATACCCACTTGCTGTATTCCACAGATAACTTTTTGTTTCATGTTGCTGAGATTTTCCTAGATAATCTATAGTAGAGTGGCAAACACCATTTATGTATATGTGCCATTAACAATTCTTTCTTGCCGATGAGTTTGCGGTGTCTCTGCCGCTTGATGGCCCTCACGGCGATGGCGCCGCACTTGTCCACATCAAGACCGTTGGCTTGTCCCGCATCCATCTTGGCATGGGCTGTGCCGTCGCCCATCAAGGCGCTCTTGCTGATCTGCGTGTTGATGCGCCCTGGAATCAGGAACGTAACGTTGATGTTGGGATATTCCAATTCCAGTGATTCGTAGAAACCGAATAGTGCATGCTTGGCGGCGCAGTAGGCCGAGCGCAACGGGAATCCAAACAAACCCGAGAGGGAAGTGGTCACCGAAAACTGAACATGTTCCGAGGCTTTGATCATGTCACCGAACTTCTTCACCAGATAGACGCCACTCAAAAAATCTATCTTGAGAATCTTCTCATCCACGCTGAAGTCGGTGTCCAAAGCCTTCTCGCGTTGCGAGATGCCGGCATTCAACACAAAGAGGTCAATGCCCACGCCAAGTCCAGTCACATACTCATGAAACTCGTCGATGGAACTGTAATCGTCGAGTCGGGTCTCCTTAGCCCAAGCCTTCACACCTAAAGCCTCGCACTCTGCCTTGACTTTCTCAAGGTCGGCCTCGCCCAACCCCGTGAGGATCAGGTTGCAGCCCTCCTGGGCTAGATGTAGGGCAATGGATCGCCCGATTCCCGTGCCTCCACCTGTCACAATGGCATGCTTGCCTTTCAAATTCAACATATTCTCATATCTTTTTTGCAAAAGTAATAAATCTAAGGTTGTGGATAATCAATATATTTACTAATTTTGTAATTTTAAATTCTGTATTCTAAATTCTAAATTCTAAATTCTATAAAGATGGACATTTTTGAAAGAATAGCCAAAGACTCGGGTGGTCCGATTGGACAATACCGCGAGCGTGCTGACGGTTATTTCGCATTCCCCCGTTTGGAAGGCGAACTGGGACCTCGTATGGTTTTCAATGGCAAAGAGGTGCTTTGCTGGAGTTTGAACAATTATCTCGGACTGGCCAACCATCCGGCCATCCGCAAGGCCGATGCCGAAGGTGCCGCCCGCTGGGGCCTCGCCGCTCCGATGGGCGCCCGTATGATGTCGGGCCAGACCCGCATGCATGAGCATTTTGAGAAAGAGCTGGCCGACTTCGAGAAGAAGGAAGCCGCCTACCTCTTCAACTTCGGCTACCAGGGCATCGTGTCCACCATCGACACCCTCACCAGCCCCCACGATGTCATCGTCTATGACAACGAGGCACACGCCTGCCTGCTCGACGGCATCCGCCTGCATCTTGGCAACAAATACAAATACCGCCACAACGACATGGGCGACCTGGAGAAGAAACTACAGGTGGCTACCGAAGTGGTGGAGAAGACCGGTGGCGGCATCCTCGTCATCACCGAAGGCGTGTATGGTATGACCGGTGCCTTGGGCGACCTGGCCGGCATCGTCAAACTGAAACAAAAATACAGTTTCCGCATCCTCATCGACGACGCCCACGGCTTCGGCGTGATGGGGCCCACTGGTCGTGGTACCTCGGAACATTTCGGCGTGATGGACGACATCGACATCTACATCGGTGCCTATGCCAAGGCCATGGCCATCATCGGTGGCTTCGTGGCCGGCCCGCGTCATGTCATCGAATATCTTCGCTACAACATGCGTTCCCAGATGTACGCCAAGAGCCTCCCTCTCGCCATCGTGGAAGGCTGTGAGAAACGTCTTGAGATCATCCGCGGCGAGGAAGGCGACCGCCTCAGAGCCCAACTGTGGAAGGTGACCCGTACTCTTCAGGAGGGCTTCCGTAACATGGGCTTCGACATCGGTCCCGCCGAGGCCTGCGTCACGCCGGTGCACGTCAAGGGCGACGTGGTGCAAGCCACCAACATCGCCAAAGACTTGCGCGAGAACTACCGCATCTTCTGCTCGGTGGTGACCTATCCCGTCATCCCCAAGGGCATGATCATCTTCCGCATCATCCCCACCGCTGCGCACAGCATGGAGGATGTGGAATACACCCTCAACGCCTTCAAGGAGGTTAAGGAAAAACTCGACAAAGGCGTTTACGATGGCACCGAAGTGCCCAACATGTGTATCCCTTATAACTATTAAGTGCTATGATGCTCGTTAAACAGGCTGGCGTTTGGGTCAATATCTTCAACTGCAAAATGAAGAAGCACATCGCGGCTGTCTTCAAGAAAGAGGGGATCAACCTTACAGCCGAACAGTTCCTAGTGATGGATGCCCTCTGGAATCAGGGTGAGATGACCCAGCAGACCATCGCTTACATCATCCAGAAGGACAAGAACTCGGTGACCCAGTTTATCGACAACCTGGAGAAGAAAGGCCTGGTGCAGCGTGTTGTTGACTCGGCGGACCGCCGAGTCAACAACATCAAGTTATCCAAGACGGGCCTCGCCATGAAGGACAACACCAAACGGGTGGCCATCGACGCCATCAACGACATCCTCGAAGGCATCCCGGAAGAGGACCTGAAGACGTTCGTCAACGTGCTGAAATGTGCCTGCGACAATATTGAGAAACATAACTTTTAAACAATGAAATACGGAAAAATCATTCTTGCTGTCATGCTTCTGTGCTTCGCCTTGTCGTCCTGCAACAACAAGGAAGGCGAAGGCGGCACAGGCACCGTGCAGGGCTACGTGAAGCTGGTCCATCACCCTGACGACAACTACCAACTGGAAGCCGACACCCTCGATGCAGCCAAGACCGACGTGTTTATCGTGTATGGCGACGAGGAATTCTATGGCAACGATACCGAGACCAATCCCGAAGGTTTCTATCAGTTCAACTATCTGACCCCGGGCGACTACACGGTGTTTGCCTATTCCACCCTGCCTACCGGCGAGAAGGTGGCTGTGTCGGAAAAGGTGACCTTGGAACGAGGTAAGGTGGCCCAGGTGCCCACCATCTACGTCCACGACGGCAAGGCCTACGGCACCTCGGTCATCACCGGCAAGGTGTGGGCTTGGTATTTCCATAACAACGAGTGGCGCGGCGAAGGCTGGGCTTACGAACATAGGGTCTATCTCCGCAAACTCGGCGAGATTTATCATTTTGACGACGCCCGTGTGGGCGTGGGCGGCGTGTTCGCCTTCCAAAAAGTACTTCCCGGCACCTACGAGGTGATCACCTACACCCAAGATGCCCAAGAAGTCCCCTTCCCGGTCATCGACACTGTCACCGTCGAGGCCAACCAGGTTTTCCAAATGGAACCCGACACCACCTTCATAGTAAGAATCCAAGTATGAGCACCTCGAAGAGGTGCCATCCTAATAACCCCAGGTGAGCGAGCTTAGCGAGCGTAACCTGGGGCTGAGCGAACCCCCTACTAAACTCGCCGAGCGAAGCGAGGCGTAATAAAGAAAAAATAGAAAATGAAAAGATTATTGTTGTTATTGCTTCTGGGACTCATCGCCCTGCCGCTGTTCTCCCAGTCAGTCTCCGAAAGCACCATCCAGAAGCGCGAAAACCGTCGCGGCATGATCCTCAAGGAGTGGAACACCCCCGTGGGCTCACGGATGCCCTTCCTCGACCATGTGACCACCTACGACGAGCTGGGCCGCAAGATCGAAGAAATCGAATACGCAAGCTACGGCCAGAAATCACGCGTGGTGAGTGAGTACCCACCCGACAGCGACATCACCGCCAAAGTGGTGCGCGAGATCGAATACAACGACCGCGACAAAGTGGTGCGCATCCGCAAGTTCGAGTATAACGAAGACGGCTCCAAGAGCCGCCAACTCAACTATTACCCCAACGGCAAACTGGAATCTGTCAAAGTATTCGAATACATCTCCAAGTGAACCCCGCCATCCTCGACATAGTAAACACGATGAGCCCCATCACCCTGGATGAGATGAAGGACGTCAAACTGATGAACCGCGTCGACACGAAGTTCCTAGTCACCTCCGATCAGCTTATGGCTATCCTGAACGGCATCCACGACCATTACTATGCCCAGGAAGTGGAAGGCAAGCGTCTGTCTGCCTATGATACGGTGTACTACGATACGCCCGACCTGAGGATGTACATCATCCATCACGACCGGCATCTGGTGCGCGACAAGGTGAGGGTGCGTACCTACGTGGACTCGCACCTGACCTTCTGCGAGGTGAAACACAAAACCAATAAAGGCCGCACCAAGAAAAAACGCATCGAGGTACCTCTAGGAACGGACGTCCTGAAAGATCCTCAGGCGATGGCTTTCCTCACCGAACGGCAACCTTATCCAGTCGCAAGCCTGAGCCCCAACTTGGAAACAGTGTTCGACCGTTTCACACTCGTCAACTACGAAAAGACGGAACGTCTCACGATTGACTGTAACGTGAACTTTAACAACTTCGTCTCCAACACCTCCGCCTCGATGGACTCGCTGGTGATCATGGAACTGAAACAGGACGGCCGTGCCCGTTCCCTGCTCAAAGAAGTGCTTTTCGACCTCCGTATCAAACCCTATAAGATCAGCAAATACTGCATCGGCACCGCCATGACCCGCCCTGAAGTCAAACAGAATCGCTTCAAAAAGAAACTCCGAAGAATCAATAAATTGAAAACTCTTAACTCTTAACTCTTAACTCTTAACTTTTCACTATGATACTCCTCCAAGCCGCCCCACAATTTGATCCCGATATTGCTCGTGAATTCGGCAACGGTGCTGGCGCATCCGACATCAACTTCCTCGGCGTCCCGCTGTTCGACTCCATGAGTCTGTGGACCCTGCTGTTCCGCTTCGCACTCAACTTCCTGGTATGCTGGATCATCATCCGCTTCTTCTACTACAGGAAGTCGCAGCGCCGCGACTATTATTTCACCTTTATGATGTTTGCTGTCGTTATCTTCTTGATTATCACCTTAATGGATAATATGAAGATGAACGTTGCTTACGCTTTGGGCCTGTTTGCCATCTTCGGCATGATACGATACCGCACAGAGACGCTTCGTATCCGTGAGATGACCTACCTCTTCGTGGTCATGGGCCTGTCCATCATCAACGGTCAAGCGCTGACGACCAGTCTCCTCGAACTGCTGGTCACCAATGTGCTCGTCATCCTTGCCATCTGGGCCTTCGAGGGCAACCGCCTCTCGAAGCAACTGGCGGAGAAGGTGATTCTTTATGATAAGATCGACCTGGTGAAAGAAGGTAGGGAAGAAGAACTGAAAGCCAACCTTGAGGAACGTACCGGCATCACCATCGAGAAGATGGAAATCGGTCATATCGACTATCTGCGCGACGTGGCCTACGTCAAGATTTGGTACAGACTGAAACCCGGTGAGAGCTCAACTATTGGAACCTATACTAAACTTAAAGATTTCTAAATGCTAAGGGGGAAGTGGTTTATAGTGCTGCTGCTGGCTTCTGTCTGTTCTGTCTTTGGTCAGAGCGGACGGACAAGCGACTTCGGTGCTATCCTCAGTGCGAAGTTCGACGCTGACCTGACGCGTAAACTCGCCATTGAGGTGGAGGAGGAGTTGCGTTTCGACCACAACTGCACCCAGTTCGACCGCTGGCTCAACTCCGTGGAGTTAGAATACCCTTTCCTCCATAACCGGATGCACGTGGGCCTCTCCGTTGGCGCCATCCGTCGCTACAACGACCATAACTTCTATGAGAACCGTGCCCGTGTGGGTCTTGATGTCAATTACGCCGAGACCTGGCGAAGGTTCAAATTTTCGTACCGAAGCCGACTGATGACCACCTTCCGCGATGAGCGGGTGGGCGACTACCGCGTCAATCCCAAGATGTACTGGCGCAACCGTTTCCAGGTCGCCTACCAAATGCCCAACAGCCGTTTCAAATATGAACTTTCCACTGAGCTTCACTGGCTCGTCAACGACCCTAAGGCTAGCGTGATCGATAATATACGCACAGTGTTCACCGTCGACTACCGACTGTCACGTCGCCAACACCTCGAATTCTCCGCCCGAATGGATAACGATATCCAGGTGAAAGAACCCGTTGACCGTCTCTATCTCGGATTTACCTATCATTATAAATATTAATTAAAAAAACATATAACCATGGAACTATTTAAAAAAGGGGATAAAATCGGTAAATATACCGTAAATTCTTTCATCAAAAAAGGTGCGTCGGCCGAGTCCTACACCGTTTATGGCGGTGACGACATGCTTTATTTCTGCAAGGTTTTCAATATCAGCGATATGAAACCCTCCATGCTGTTCGAAGGCAAGGAGGTGTTCGAGATCGTGTTTAGCAAGGAACTGAGTGCCGAGCGCAACGAGAACATCATCCACTACATCGATAACGGCGGTTTCAAGAAAGGTGATAAGGACTATCATTATCTGGTGACGGAGTTCTACCAGGGACAGTTGCTCGACGAGTCGGTGGAGAAAGAGGGCGTATTCGACGTGGAAGACGCCTCGCAGATCACCCTCTGCGTGCTGAGCGGACTGAAGTACATGCACTCCAAAGCCTTGTTGCATAACGACATCCATCCGTCGAACATCATGCTTAAGGAACTCGAGGACGGGATGCTCCAGCCCACCATCATCGACCTCGGCCACGTCTCTTACATGGTGATGGGACGCCCCAACTTCCTGGTTGGCGACTTGGCACCTTTCTTCCGCGCTCCGGAGACCTATAGAGGCATATACACGCCCAAGTCTGATGTTTTCTCGGTGGGCGCCTTGTTGTATTACCTGATCTTCGGCAAAGCCCCTTGGGAGACCGACCTTACCGATTGTGGCGGCAAGATGGAATTGATCCGCGACAAGGTGAAAGAAGCCCGAAAGAATCCGCTGGTACTGGAAGCTGAGGGACTGGAATTGCCCGATTTCATGAAGGAAATCCTCAAGAAAGCCTTGTCACTCACTGTGGCGAAACGCTTTGTCTCGGCTGATGTGTTCTTTAATGCGCTGATGGAAAAGCTGTCGCCTGAGCAGGATGAGGGCGCGGCAGAAGCCCCCACCGACGAGTCGGAACGTGTGATGAACAACCTGGAGGCCGCCTTGAAGAACGCCCTTACTCCTCAGTCTACCCAAGCAATCCCGTTTAAGAAAGGCTCGGGTAGCGGTTTTGACCAAGTGGCCGGTCGCGACGAACTCAAGGAACAGCTCCGTAAGGAAGTGATCTTTGCCCTTCAACATCCCGACAAAGCCCAGCAGTACCAATTGCCGAAGATCAACGGCATCCTCCTCTATGGCCCTCCCGGATGTGGCAAGAGCCTCGTTATGGAGAGCTTCGCCGAGGAATTGGGATTTAACTATACCATTTTGAAGGCTGCCGACTTCGGACATATCTATCAACAAGGCGTGCTCGACAACCTACAGCGCATCTTCGATGCTGCCTCCATCAAAGCCCCGTTTATGCTGGGGATTGATGAGATTGAATACCTGATTCCCGTTACTGGTAACGAAGGCGTCACCAAAGAAAGCGTTGCCATGCTGAACCTTATGAACGGCTGTGCCGAAAAAGGCATCTTGCTGGTGGCTACCTCCAACCAGCCTGACATGGTGGATCCTTTCCTGCTCCGTCCTGGCTGCATCGACAGGGTGTTCCTGGTGTCGCAACCCGACTTCGAGGCGAGGAAGGACATCTTCCGCAAACACCTGTCCAACAGGCCTTGCGAGGAGATCGACTACGACGAACTGGCCAACCTGTCGGAAGACTTCGTGGCTGGCGATATCACCGAGACCGTCAACGAGGCCGCCATGACCGCCGCCTATATGGATGTGCCCATCTCCCAAAAGATCCTCGTCGACGTGCTGAGATACAAGAACCCGACTTACTCCACCAAGACTAAAATCGGTTTCAACAAATGACGGCGAGAAAGCTTACAGCCAAAAGCCTGACCCTCTCGTGGCTCAAGGCGCACGAGGTCGCGGCACGCAACAGCAAAGTGGGGCTCAACTTCAATTATGAAGGCTGGAACTTCCTGCTCTGGCACGATGCCGACGACCCGCTGTTCTTCCGCCTGGCCCTCCCTGGTATCCTCGACGTGAACGACCGGAACTACGCCCAAGCCCTGATGGCCTGCAACAACGTCAACTGGAACTACAAAGTGGTGAAAGCATCGCTCTATGAATACGACGAAGCCGGTAAACGCCAAGCCTCGGTGTGGGTGAGTTTTGAGCAGATGCTCGATGACGAGACTTCACCTGAGGTTGTCACAAGGGCGGTGACCGCCTTGATTGATGCAGCAGAACGCTTAGTAGAACGCCTCGAAGAGGCGTGATCTCAAAATGAATATGAAAAAAACGCTAATGACCCTTCTCCTCCTGTCCAGCCTCTGCGCGATAGCGCAGTATCAGCCTGCTGGAGACAAAATCAAAACCCGTTGGGCCTCGGAAGTGAAGCCCGACAAGGTGCTGCCCGAGTATCCTCGACCCCTGATGACCCGTCAGGCCTGGCAAAACCTCAACGGATTGTGGAACTATGCCATCACCCCAACAGATGCTAAACTGCCTTCTGCTTACGATGGCGAGATCCTGGTGCCCTTCTGCATTGAGTCCTCCCTCTCGGGAGTGCAGCAGACTGTCGGCGTCGACAAGGTGCTGTGGTACCAGCGTGAGTTCAGCGTGCCCAAAGGCTGGAAAGGCCAGCGGGTGCTGCTACACTTTGGCGCTGTCGACTGGCAAGCCGACGTGTGGGTGAACGATGTCAAAGTGGGAAGCCATACCGGCGGCTACGCACCTTTTACGTTCGACATCACCCAGGCCCTGAATGCAAAAAGTAACACTTTGGTGGTTCGTGTCTGGGACCCCACCGACGACAGCTATATCCCTCATGGCAAGCAGGTGAACAAACCCCGCGGCATCTTCTACACCGCCGTCACCGGCATCTGGCAGACGGTGTGGCTTGAACCTGTCCCAGAAAGCTACATCGCATCACTGAAGACCACCCCCGACCTCGATCGTGCCACTGTGACGGTGCTGCCCGACGTCAAAGGCCAGGCTGATGATGTACTTTGTCAGGTCGAAGTCTCCTACCAAGGGAAGACTGTCGCAACAGGGAAAGCCCTCGGCGGACAACCCGTGGAGGTGAACATGCCCGAAGGCTTCCTCACCTGGACTCCCGACCATCCGCATCTCTACGATTTAAAGGTGACGATGCTCCAAAAAGGGAAGAAAATCGACCAAGTGGAGAGTTACTTTGCCATGCGCTGCTTTGGAACGCAACGCGACGAGAGCGGTATCATGCGGCTGACCCTGAACGGGAAGCCCATCTTCCATTTCGGCCCTCTCGACCAAGGCTGGTGGCCCGATGGATTGTATACCGCGCCCACCGACGAGGCTTTGGCATACGATATCGAAAAGACCAAGGAACTGGGCTTTAACATGATTCGCAAGCATGTGAAGGTGGAGCCTGCCCGTTGGTACTACCACTGCGACCGCCTCGGGATGATCGTGTGGCAAGACATGCCCAGCGGTGGGAGAGGCCCGGGCTGGCAGACCGACCGTTATTTCGACGGTCCGGAGAGCCTGCGCTCGGCAGAGTCCGAAGAATGCTATAAAAAGGAGTGGAAAGAAATCATTGAGAGCCTGATTTCACAGCCCTGCATTGGCGTGTGGGTTCCCTTCAACGAGTCATGGGGCCAGTTCAAGACTCCCGAGATTGTGGCACTGACAAAGAAACTGGATCCCACCCGT
>JAILBC010000013.1 GCA_024681295.1 Bacteroidales bacterium | reverse complement strand
CGCGTGGCGGTCGACGGCGATGACTGGAAGGCAGTTACCGCCGACGGCTCCATTATTGAAAAAGGTGTCGAAGTCGAAATCATTAAATTGGATAGCATTATCTTAACTGTAAAAACTCTTAACTCTTAACTTTTAACTCTTAACTTTTAACTCTTAACTCTTAACTACTATGAGTCCATTAAACGTCGTACTTATCATCCTCGCTGCCCTCGTGGTGATTTATATCCTCAGGGGCATCAAAATTGTCTCCCAGTCGGAAACCATGATTGTCGAGCGCCTCGGCAAATACAACCGTACCCTCAACGCGGGTATCAACGTCATCCTGCCCATCATCGAGAAGGCCAAGGAGACCGTTGCACGCCGACAGGATGGCCGCCTTTGGGCCACCTCTCGCATCGACATGCGTGAACAGGTCTACGATTTCGACAAACAAAGCGTGATCACCAAGGATAACGTCATGACTGAGATCAACGCCTTGCTCTATTTCCAGATTGTCGATCCCATGAAGGCCGTCTATGAGATTCAGAACCTTCCTGTGGCCATCGAGAAACTCACCCAGACCACCCTCCGTAACGTGGTGGGTGAGATGGAACTCGACGAGACCTTGACCTCGCGCGACACCATCAACTCGAAACTCCGCACCGTGCTCGACGATGCCACCAACAAATGGGGTGTGAAGGTCAACCGTGTGGAGCTGCAGGACATTACTCCGCCCGAGAGCATCCGCCGTACCATGGAACTCCAGATGCAGGCTGAGCGTAACCGTCGTGCCGAGATCCTGAAGGCTGAAGGTGAGAAACAGGCTCAGATCTTGAACTCCGAAGGTGAGAAACAGGCTGAGATCAATGCTGCTGAAGCCGACAAACAAGCCAACATTCTCAAAGCCGAAGGTGAAGCTCGCGCGAAGATCCTCCAAGCCGAAGCCGAAGCCACCGCCATACGCAATATCTCCGAAGCTGTTGCTGACCGTGGTGCCGACCCCGTCAACTACCTGCTCGCCGTGAAATACGTCGAAGCCCTCAAGGAAATTGCCTCAGGCCAGCAAAACAAGACCGTCTACCTGCCCTACGAAGCTACCAATATGCTCGGCTCCATCGGCGGTATCAAGGATCTATTCCAATCAAAGTGACAATTTGACATAAAAAACTGCTATTATTGCTGATTAAACTGTCAAATTGACATAATAATTCAGAAAAGCGGCTCAAAAAGGCCGCTTTTTTGTTTTGGCTTACAATTTGACTAAGGCTGAATCGACGTTGGTCATCCAACTGATCAACCGAACAACTGAATAATTAACAATTAAAAATAGGAGATTTAGCCATGTATTTAACCAGAAGAAACCAAGACTTTATGCCTGCCTTGTTCAATGAGTTGATGAATATGAGCACTGTTTCATATTCCGAACCTAAAATGAACGTCATCGAGACCAAAGAGAACTACACCATCCAGTATAGCGTTCCCGGCCTGAAGAAAGAAGACCTCAAGATCAACATCGACCACGATGGCAACCTAGTGGTGGAGATGTGCAAGGAAACCGAAAAGAAGAGCGAAGGCAAAGAAGGCGTCCGCTACCTGCGCCACGAGTTCTCCTCTGAACAGTTCCGCAACACCCTGATGCTGCCTGAGGACATTCATCGCGACAAGATCACCGCAAAGGTCGAGAACGGCATCCTCGAGATTGTCCTGCCGCGCGTGACCGTCGAAGAGAAGAAATCCTTGATGCAAACCATCGAAGTGCAATAACGATTTAAGAGTCTGCTTTTTTGAAGTAACCGTGCTGAAAAAACCGTTTTTTTGGCACGGTTATTTCTTTATTTCGTATTTTTGGATTCGTAAATCTTAAATCTTTAAATTTCATACTATGAAAAAATCTCTCTTTATGCTCACCGTGGCCATGTTGTTTGCTGTAGTCGCATCAGCCGCCACCGACCCAGTTTATTATGTTTCAAAGAGCACCGGCAGCAACCGTAACGACGGTAGCAAGGACGCTCCTTTCAAAAACATCCAGAAGGCCATCGAAGCCGTTCCGGAAGGCTCTACCATCTATGTGGCCGAAGGCAACTACTTCGGAACCCTCGACAAAGGCAACATCCCTGTCACCAAATGCGTGAAGATCTATGGCGGTTACAGCACCGACTTCAGCAAACGCGATGTGCTGAAATACCGCACTTTGGTACAGCCTAGCGCCGCCTCCAATGGCACAGCCTCGGGCCTCGGAACCATGATCATCAAGGTCAACAACCCCAATGGTGAAGTCGTCATCGACGGCTTGCTGTTCGACCGCGGCAACAGCATCTCCTACAATGTCAAGGGCGAGGGCAAACCCGAAGGCGTGGAATGCCCCATGATGAATCCCATCGGCACCTGCGGCAAGGGAGGCGCCAATCTCGAGGAAGCCAATGTGTGCACCACCGAGACCCGTGAAATCTATCTTGATAACCCTAACTGCAAGCAGATTACCATCCGCAACTGCTCTTTCGTGAATGCTCCCAACTACGGTGTTGCTGGTCAGTTCCATGCCAAACTCGTCATCGACAACAACATCTTCATCAACTGCCGTATGATTGCCTGCGACGTGTGGGGTGGCGACGCCAAAGACAATATGGTGGTGGAGTTCTGCAACAACACTGTTCTCTTCACTTGGTCCCGCCTGAAGGACCTTGCTGACATGGGCTGGGCCTTCCGCTATAACAACCGCACCAACAGCTACGTTCACCACAACATCTTCGGTTGCAGCGTTTTTGCCGCTCTCGACCGTGGCCGCACCGACACGCCTAAAGACAGAGAAGCCCAGAAGGTCACCACTTCCGAATACAACATGTTCTTCCTGAACAAACAAGGTGATCTCACCTTGCCCGGTGGCGGCCTCTTCATGCGCGTCAACTGCGAGGACTTTGAGGAAGTGGAACAGCTGGCCGAGATCGACGGCTGTGTTCGCCTGAAAGACCCGAGCAGCCTCAAGGGCAAGATCAATGAGGCTTACCTCAACGGCTTCATCAATGCCTCTTATAAAGAGACTCTCAAGACTGACCCGAACTCCGACGCTAACACCTTCCGTCAGGCGATGGGCATGAACCAGGTGGGTACCATGACCTCCTCGGCTACCATGTTCGCCAACCGCTATCCCTTCGAGGATGCCCTGAAGATGTTCGGTGCCGTCAAGGGCTACGGTGCACAACTTCCTAAATAATAAGGATTCTTGTGGTAGCCGCACCCCATCGGGGTGCGATAACGGTAGCCCAGGATTGCACGGAGCGCTACCCTGGGTAAAGCGAGCACCCGATAAATAAAAATCCCGCCCGAGCGAAGCGAGGGCGGGATTTCTTTTTTATTCCTTAAAGATATTCTTGTATTTTAGTTTGGTAACCGTTCCGTATTTGCCAAGCTCTTTTTTACTGACGCTCTTCGGGCCTGACAGCATGATAACCACCGGACGGTCTTTGATCATACGGTTGTAGAAACTCGCCACATCCTTGTATTCGGCCTTGCGGATGATCTCCGTATACTCGGCACGCGGATCGTGGTCGTAACCTTCCTTGATCCAGGTGTGGACCACGTTGGGCTTACTGCGGAAGCCAAAGTAGTTGCTGGCTCTGGCCTTCAGCAGGGCTTCCTTCGAGGCGTTGAACTTCTCCAAACGCTCTGGCATCTCCTTGATGAGACCACTGAAAGCGTCGATGCCGTCGAAAGTCTTGTCGCCCTGGGTGCCCAAGAAACCGTACAGATAACCGGGCTTGCGCTCCAGATAGTCGTAATCGTAGTTGGCGTAGGCAGTGTAGCCCAAGGAACGGAACTCCCTGATTTCCTGGAATACGATGGAGTACATGTCGGTGCCGAAGTACTTGCTGAACAGGCTGGCCAAGGCTTCGTCCTGTTTCGTCAGCTTTTCGCCGGGCACATAGAACCAGATGTTGCTCTGGCGGAACTTCTTGTTAGGGGCGAAGAACACTTGAGGCTCGGTGTACTGCTTCTCCACCAGCACCTTCTCCTCACCCTTGAGGGGCTTCAAAGGCAGGAGGCGATGGGCCTTGATGGAGGCAGCCATCACGTGAGGATATTGGTTGCCGCTGTAAGTGACATAGCCGTCGTATTTCAGGGCTTCGGCAATCTCGGCAAGTAGGTCATTGCCGCTGCGTCTCGACCATTCCTTGATGCTGCTGTGGTTCAGATAGGGCGATTTCTCGCCGTACCAGGCGTAATTGAGGACGGCACGGGACCAGGTGGAGGCATCGTCTTTCTGGGTTTGGATATTCATGCGCTCTCCATCGGCGATAATGGCGATTTGGCTTTCATCATTTGAAGGATGGTAGAGTTTCTCATAGCACATTTCCAAGAGCTCTTCCTGATCTTTCTCGAAACCGGTAATGGTCACGATGAAATAGTTCTCGGAAGCGTAGGCGTCGATGCTGGCACCCATCTTCTGAAGCTCTAGGGCGAACTCCTGATAAGGTTTGGTCTCGGTGCCTTGCATGGAGAAATACTGGGAGGCACGATCGAGGTCGGGATCGTCGTAGGTGCCGTAGTTGAAATAGAACTTCAGTTCGAAGATGTCGTTGGCGGTGTTGATGGCCGAATAGAGCTTGAAACCGTCGGTGATGTCGGTGATCTTCACGTCCTTGCCGAATTCGATGACCTGTGGAGTGACCTCAGGCACTTGTTCGGCCTCGATCATCTTGGCGAAGTCGGACTTCATGTTGGTGTTCTTGGCCTCGATAGGCTTCCAGTTGGGTTTCTCCACCTTGTCCTTGTCGGGGAATCCCATCTTGGAACGGACGTCGAGGTAGTCGTTGCCAAAGTATTTGTTGGCAATAGCCACCACTTCTTCCTTGGTTATCTTCTTAATGCGCTCGGTTTCGGCAAGGAACTCCTCGTAGGTCTGACCGCTGCTTTCCATTTCTAGGAAGAGGCTGGCCAGCTGATTGAGGTTTTCGGTGGCGCGGATGCGGCTCATCAGCATGCCCATGCGGGTGGCTTCGAAGAGATCGTCGCTGAACTCGCCTCTTTTCAGTTGTTCGAGGCATTCAAAGACCAAGGCTTCGGCTTCTTCATGCGATTGGCCAAGGAGCTTGGGAATAATCAGCATCAGGTTGGCGCCATGGTCTTCAAGCGACAGGGGCATCAGCATGGCACCCATCAATTTACCTTCGAGGGTCAGTTTGTCGGCCAGACCGGTCTCACCGTTGCAGAAGATGCTGCAAGCCATCGTGAGCGGAATCAAGTCGGGATCAGAGCTCTTGATGCCAGGGAAGATGAGGGCGCCGATCTTCATGGGGGTCATGCGCACTTCCTTGATGGTGGGGCCGTTGAATTTGGGTAGGGTATAGGTAGGCTCTTGGGGAAGTTCGCCGCTGCGCCAGGTGCCGAACTTCTCGGCAATCATGGGCTGAATCTCCTCGATGTTGAAATCGCCAACCAGAATTAGGGTCATGTTGTTGGCCACATAGTAGGTGTTGTAGAACTCACGCATCTTGGAGGGTTGCGGGTTCTTCAAGTGCTCGGTGTAACCAATGATGGGACGACCGTAAGGATGCTCGCCGAAGGTTTCTTTGAACATATACTCCTGGAAAGCGTTGATGGGACCGTCGCCGTACATGTTCTTCTCTTCGTACACGGCTTCGAGTTCGCTTTGGAACAGACGGAACACGGGGTTACGGAAACGTTCCACATACACGTCCATCCACTTGGAAAGTTGGTTCGACGGGAAGATGTTGTAGTACATGGTCTGATCATAGGCGGTACCGGCGTTCAGACTCTTGCCGCCCATCTGGGTGAGGATCACGTCGACCTCGTTCGGGATGGCATAGTCGGAGGAAGCCAGCGACAGCTCGTTGATCTTGTATTGGATGGCCTCACGTGCCGCTGGGTCGGAGGTCTCGTGCAGTTTGTCGTACATCAGGCTGATGCTGTCGAGATAGACCTTTTCTTTTTCCCAGTTGATGGTACCGATGCGGTCGGTGCCCTTGAACATCATATGCTCGAAGTAGTGTGCTATACCTGTAGCATCGGTGGGGTCGTTTTTGCTGCCTGC
>JAILBC010000151.1 GCA_024681295.1 Bacteroidales bacterium | reverse complement strand
GGCGTGCCGCACTTTGCACGACACGTTTCGGGTCTGCCATCCGAAACGGAAAAGTTGTATCTTTGCCGTCGGATTTCTTGTGCCATCGCGTGACAAACATCACGATATATGCGACCTGAGGTGCTTGGTGGCAGGGAACATCGCTAAGAGGTCCGTTAACATTATGCGATGCCCCTGCTTGGGCACCTTTCCTTTTCCGCTCCGCCACCGGTCTGTTGCACACTGTGGCGGAGCTTTACCCAATGAAGTTGTTCTTCTCTGACCGTTGCAGGTCAGAGGCGTCCTTTTCTATGTACATTAACTTTTTCATAGTACTCCTTTCCGTTCAGCCGCAAGGATGCGGCTGCTCCTAATTCCTAATTCCTAATTTCTCATTCCTAATTGTCACTCCTCTCCCCAAATCCGTTTGTTCAACTCTCCAATCCAGGTCTTTGAATCCCGGCTTGTTGATGGCTTCCTCCAATGTGGTGTCTTCCGTTGACATCCACATCCCTGAAATCAAGTTTGCTGGCGGAGTCAAGTTGAGTTATATACATTTGCGTGGTTAATCATTCAAATTGAGAGTGTTGCCATTCGTGGTCATAATAACAGACTTGCTTGTTGAATGAATGTCAATTTCTTCGCTTAATACCAATATACTCATCATAGAATGATCTTTTTCACTCCGCATCCATTACCAATCGAAAACCGATGTGCATGTCTTTCTTGTCAGGGGCGACACCACGCCTGTGGCGTATATCCATGGATGGTAGGAAGCCCACCCCGAAGCTGTTGCCGCGAACGGTTTTCTGCTCTCCCGTTTCAGGGCCTTTGGGATTGTTGAAGACCCGCCGTGTCTGATAATAGGTCTCGCTGTACCAATCGCTGCACCATTCCGCCACATTGCCCGTCATGTCATACAACCCCAGAGAGTTTGGTTTCTTTTTTCCTGAAGGCATTGTCCATGCATGGCATACATTCAGAATGTTAGGGTCATCATGGTGGAACCATGTCACCTCATCAATGTTGTCGCTACCGGCATATCTATAAGGGTCGTTATGCTTGCCTCCGCGTGCCGCATATTCCCATTCGGCTTCGGTCGGCAATCGGAACCTTTTGCCAGTAAGGGCGTTCAACGTGTCAATAAAACCCTGAGCTTGATACCAACTTACCGATTCGACAGGACATTGTTTCGAAAGGCCTAACGCCTTGTTCGGTTTAAACCATGCAGGCCATTTCCCTGTGATCGCATGGTAAAGTTCTTGCGTCACCTCCAACTGCGCTATGTAGAACGTACTGACAGTCACCATGTTCTCGCCTCTGATTTGTTTGAAACAGGAGCTGTCTTCCTCTATCGTTTCATTGCACCCCCTTTGGTAGGTTCCCCCCTCCACCTTGACCATTACTATGTCCACATCTTTGATGGTGATCTTTATCGTGTCCTGCTGAGCAAAGCACGGAACAACGAACATCAGGAAAAAGGCTATCGTTTTCACTCTCACTTTCATCATCATCTTCATCTTAAGTTTAGAGGTATTATATGATATTCCCCCTTTGTTGATCCATTGTCAATGTCATCGATTTTTCGGCGGGCATCTTCAGGCATGACGGAGACGAATTTCAGAGGGAAAAAGATAAAATCTGTTTCATATTTGTATCTGTAGCGGTGCTTTTGTGCAAGATCTTCCCAAGTTTCGGACATGGAGATACGTTTGCGGGACTTGTTGACTTCCTTGATGTTGGCTGGCTGAATAATGAACCCGACCGAATCAACAATGAAGAAAAAAGTCGGATTGGTGCCGTAGATTGTCGCGGGTCGTGCCTTCCCATCTTCTGGCCGCAAGAGTTCACATTTGCATAAATCAATCAGGTCCACATACTCACCGGCAAAGATATTCCCTTTCAAAACCTCCTTGAGAAGAAGTTCTTCAGGATCATAGTTGAGCACTTTTGCATAATGTATGAATTGGGTTGACATTAAAGCGCCCATGCCGGCGGTGTAGTCATTTATGACGGGATATCTTTTATATAAGCCAATGAGTCTGCTCAAATTCAAGGAATCCGTCTCTCGAATGGCTTTAGCCTGCTCTTCTTCATCATCAAAATACATTCGCCTGACGGCTTGGTCTGTCGCCTTGATGTTTTCCAATTCGTCGTGGAGCTCTGGGATAACAAGACTTTTAGTTGTGTCTGAAATGATTGTGATGGTCCTCCATAATTCTTCGTGTTTTACAGTGTCTTCGATATACCAACTTGGTTGATCGCCCATTTGTGCCAAATAATGGAAACATTGCGCAGCGCGTTGTACATTTCCTGTGTAATAGCAATTGAGCCTGAAGGCTTGAGAGGCATGCCTTCCGAAAGGGGTATGATGCCGGAAAGCCCTGGAATAGCAATCCGATGCGTATGAATATGCGCTGTCGTAAATGGCCAACTCCGCCTTGTTTATCCAATAGTAATAATGTTTTAAATTCGACGGCTGGGTGTGACCCATTATCACTATAGCGACCATAACCGTCACAGCAATATGTTTCATAATTGAGTTAATTTAATGGGGACTTCTATTTTTTACTTCTTCGCGCTGCCGCCGGCCTTGATGCGAAGTCCGTTAAACATCAAGATAAGCAAACAACGCTGCAAAATTAATTCTTTTATCCATTCGTATGGCACAAAAAATCCAAAAGGTTGCAGTTTGTTAATATTTCTTTGTATCTTTTTGTTCAACTATTTGATTTTTAATTGTTTAATTCATCCCAAGACGTCAACTTGCTGCTT
>JAILBC010000150.1 GCA_024681295.1 Bacteroidales bacterium | reverse complement strand
GCGATGAGGTCGTTCTCGCTCATCATGGCACGGGCGAGGTCGTAGGCGGCCTGGGCCTTCTCGAGGTTGGCTTCCATCTCTTTCCATTTGATCTCGGGCAGACTGCCGTTGTCATGCACTTTCTTCAAGCGGTCGTAGGCGTCTTGCGCTTGTTCCAGCGTGGCTTGGGCGGAACGCAATGAGTTTTCCAAGGTGGGCGAGGACACCTGAGCTAGGCGTTGGCCTTTGCTCACGTGGCTGCCTTCCTTCACGTAAAGATGTTCGAGCAGCCCGCCGTATTTGAAGGCCAGATCGACCGACTGTCCTTCCTCAAGATAACCCGGATAGGTGTTTTGGACGATGCCTTCGGTGGTATCGATGCGCAGGATGCCTACTGGGATCACCCTTTCCTCAGTACTGCCGCCAATGAGACGTTCCTTCAACTGCTGCGGGTTGGTGTCACCGCATCCAGCAAGCAGCAGGGGGATAAACAACAGAAACAGACTCTTTTTCATGGCTTTAGTTCCTGTAGGCGACCATGCGGACGTCTTTGTCTTTAATAACATAGGTGACATCCCCGAGGGTGCCTTTACCGGTGTAGCTCATGTCAAACACAATCATATCGTCTTCATAGATGTGTCCTGTCCCTCTCACGGTGATAGTGGCGTTCATGCCCGTCCAGGTAGATACGGATACGGGAAGCGTATAGCGTTGAAACTCATCGAGTTCGATGGTGTTTCCGTTGCAAGTCCCAGTAGTGGTGACCACGTCGCCGTTGAGGTGGTTGATAACCACGATCACCTCGTCGTTGTCCTTGTCGGAGACGCTGATGTTGAGTTGTCCCATTTCGTTGATAAGGCTGACAACAAGGGCACCAGGGATGATGATGTCATCACCTTGGACCTCGGCTTCCGCTACGATATACACTTCACCCGAAGTCTTGAAGGAATAGTCGCCAGAGAAGAGTTTGATGCCGCTCTTATGGCAAGAGGTCATAAGGACGAGGGTGCAGATGAGAAGGGGAAAGATTCTTTTCATGACCAATGGTTTTATTTCTTTCGTTTCCAGGTTTGCGAACGTCCCAAAAGACCAGCTTTGTCAAGGGATCCTCTGAGGACCAACTCATCGGTTTTGGCCTCATACGTAACCTTGCCGTGATAGGTGTTGCCGCTTTCTGGGTCGTAAACTTTGCCTTTGAGGTGGCCTTTGTGTTCTTTCATGTCGATGAAGAGGTGTGTTCCGACAAAGTTTTCGAATTGTTTGGGATAAGGAGGATTCATAACCTTGTAACCGCCTTTGCCGTCTTTTTCATAAAGGTTGACGATGACACAGGAATATACTCCGTTTTTTTCGGTGATTTGTACACATGAGGCCATTTCGCCTGTCTTGTCGTCGAAGGTGTTCCATTGTCCTAACATCTTGGTGACTTGGGCATGAACTGTCAAAGACAAAGAAAGCAGAAAGAGAACGAATAACTTTTTCATAATGTTTGATGTTTATGCTGCAAAAATACTCAGAATTTCTTAAAGAGGCGGCTATTTTTGGTATTTTTGCCGCTGAATTCAAAACAGACTTCCTTATGATGAGTCTTTTCACTGGCTCGGGCGTGGGGCCGACCATTTTATATTTGGCTATTTCCATCTTTGTGGGATTGCTGTTGGGGAAAATCAAGATTGCCAAGATTTCATTGGGCATCACCTGGGTGCTCTTTGTGGGCATTGCCCTTAGCGCCTGCGGGGTTACGCTTAATGCAGAGATGTTGCACATTATCAAGGAGTTTGGACTGATTCTCTTTGTGGTGGCCGTAGGTTTGCAGGTGGGACCGGGCTTCTTCCGCTCGTTCAAGAAGGGCGGACTGGCCATGAACCTGATGGCCTTGGTGAATGTGGCGCTGGGCGTGTTGATTACCATCATCATTTCCAAAGTCGCTCATCAGGACCTTGCTGATATGGCTGGTGTTTACACGGGGGCCATCACCAACACGCCGGGACTTTCAGCAGCCCAGCAAGCCGTTGTCGATTTGGGAGTTGAAGGCGGTGCCGAACGTCTGGCGGCCGGCTATGCCGTGACCTATCCGTTGGCAGTGGTAGGCATGATCGTGAGCTGCCTCCTGCTTAAGGCCTTTTGCCGAATTGACCTGAAAAACGAGCCTTCTATCGAAATAGCCCTCGAGCCAGCTCATGAAAAGCAAGCTACACCTGTTTCGCAACGCCATAAAGTGAACCTCATTCCCATATTCATCATCATTGCCCTGGGTATCATCGTAGGATCCATCCCGATTCCCGTGGGAATGAAGGCCCCCATCAAACTGGGTTTGGCTGGCGGTCCTTTGGTGGTGGCCATCATCGGAAGCTGGCTGGGCGTGAAAAAAGGTTGGTTTACCACGGAATATACAGATAGTCACGGCGTTTGGATGCTCCGTGAAGTGGGTATCGCCCTCTTCCTTGCTGGTGTGGGTTTGAGCGCTGGCGGTCAGTTCGTTAACACTGTGCAGGAACACTATATGTGGGTGGTTTACGGAGTAATTATCACCATGGTGCCACCCATCTTGATTACCCTCTTCGGTCGTCTGGTACTGAAGATGAATTACTATACGCTGATGGGTTTCATTGGAGGTTCACATACCGACCCGCCGACTTTGGCTTTTGCCAACACCATCGCTCCCGAAGGCTGCAAACTTCCCAATATGGGATATGCCACGGTTTATCCTTTGACGATGTTTCTGAGGATATTTACCGCCCAGCTACTGGTGTTGTTAGCGGTGTAAAACTTTGACGGTAAGCAACTATTTTATATCTTTGCTTCCAAATTATGACCGATACCATCACCATACGGAAAGGCTTGGATATTCCCATTGGCGGGGCGGCGGAAAAGCGCCTCACCGATGCGAGGAATATTGCGACCTATGCTGTAAAACCTACTGACTTTGTGGGACTTACACCGAAGTTGTTGGTGGAAGAAGGTGATGCAGTCAAAGTAGGTGATGCTTTGTTTTGCGATAAAAACGATGAGCGCATCCGATTCACTTCGCCGGTTACTGGACAGGTGAAAGCCATAGTCCGTGGGGAGAAAAGAAAACTTCTGGAAGTGGTGGTGGAAGCAAACGACAATGCTTCTTTGGTCTTGGAGGTACCCCATACCGCTGAAGAAATCAAGGCAGTGATGTTGCGTTGTGGCCTGTGGACGATGTTGCGCCAGAGGCCCTTCGGCACCGCGGCCAACCCCAACGACCAGCCCAAGGCCATCTTTGTGAGCGGCTTCAGCAGCGCACCTTTGGCACCGGATTACGATTTCGTGATGCAGGGTAGGGAGGAGTTCCTGAAGAAAGGCCTGGACGCGTTGACCAAATTGACTGATGGTAAGGTTCATATTTGCTTTAAGCCTAACCAAAACCTCTCAAAGCAACTTTCCACTCTCCACTTTCCACTTTCCACTCATTATGTGAAGGGTCCTCATCCCGCTGGAAACATCGGAACGCAAATCGCTCATATCGACCCGATTAATAAGGGCGAGGTGGTGTGGACGATGAACCTTCAGGATGTGGCGGTGCTGGGCGAACTGGTCAGCACGGGAATCTACAATCCCGAGAAGATCATCGCCGTGGCGGGACCAAACATCAAAAACCCGCATTATTATCGGGTGAAAACCGGTGCTAGCCTAAAAGACATCACCTCTGCACAACTGCTCAATACCGATTATCCTGAAATGGATGCTCATAATGCCGCCCAACAAAACCGTGTCATCTCGGGCGATATCTTAAGTGGGACTCAAATCGCTGCCGACGGTTTTTTAGGGGTTTACGACGATTTGGTGAGCATCCTTCCCGAAGGCAATTATTACGACTTCATGGGCTGGCTGATGCCAGGTTTCAAGAAATTCAGTTTTTCAAGAACGTTTTTGAGCGGCTTTTTGCCGAAGAGTACCTTCAAGCCCTTTGGAATCCGGATTCCTCGCTTTGCGAGTTTGTGGAAATTCGACACCAATACGCATGGTGATGAGCGTCCCTTGGTCTTCACAGGCAACTTCGAAAGGGTGTTCCCCTTTGACATTTATCCTACCCAACTCATTAAGGCCTGCATTGTAGGTGATATCGAGCTGATGGAGAATCTTGGCATCTATGAGGTTGAGCCTGAAGACTTTGCCCTCTGTGAGTTTGTAGACACTTCAAAAACCAATATCCAAGAAATCATTCGTGAAGCCCTGGAAAAGATCAGAAAGGAGGGGAAGGGATGAGTGAGAAGTTAAAAGTTAAAAGTGAAAAGTTCAAAGGGCTGTCGAAATGGTTTGAGACGCATCAACCGAAAGGTAAATGGTCCTGGCTGGGAAGCACCTACGAGGCGTTCCACACCTTTGCGTTTACACCCAATAGGGTAACCTCCAAGGGTAGCCATATCCGTGATGCCGTCGACCTGAAACGCGCCATGATTACGGTGGTCATCGCCTTGATTCCTGCTATGCTCTTCGGCATGTGGAACATCGGCTACCAGCATTATATATCAGTACCCGAAACTCTTCACTCTTCACTTTTCACTCTTCACTGCTTCTGGTTCGGCTTCCTGCGGATGCTGCCCATGTTGGCGGTCAGTTATATCGTTGGGTTGGGCATCGAGTTCACCTTTGCCCAGATCCGTCATCATGAGGTGAACGAAGGTTTTCTGGTCACGGGATTCCTTATCCCGATGATTGTACCGGTCACCACGCCTTTATGGCAACTTGCCCTGGCCACAGCTTTCGCCGTCATCATCGGCAAGGAGGTCTTCGGCGGCACGGGGATGAACTTCCTCAACCCCGCCTTGGTGGCGCGCGCTTTTCTCTTCTTTAGCTACCCCACCCGTATGTCGGGCGACCAGGTGTGGATTGCCGCCGATCTTTGGGGTACTGATGCCATCGCTGGCGCCACCCCGTTGGCAGAACTGGCCGCTGGGATACATCCTTCGGCTTCCGCTTTGGACATGTTGATAGGAACAATACCTGGTTCCACATGTGAGACCTCAGTCATTGCTATCTTACTGGGTGCCATCTTGTTACTGTTCACCGGCATCGCCAGTTGGCGCATCATGCTCTCCGTCATCCTCGGTGGTGGCCTCATGGGTTTGTTGTTTAATCACCTCTCACCTCTGACCTCTAACCTCTCACCTTACTTTCAACTTCCCTTCTACTACCACTACCTGATGGGCGGCTTCATGTTCGGTGCGGTCTTTATGGCCACTGACCCGGTCACTGCGGCCCAAACCAACATCGGCAAGTGGATCTACGGATTCTTGATTGGTGCCTTTGCCGTGATGCTCCGGGTGCTCAACTCCGCTTATCCCGAAGGCATGATGCTTAGCATCCTGCTGATGAACTGCTTCGCCCCGTTGATCGACCACTGTGTCATTGCCCGTAATATCAAACGCCGTCAGAAACGTGCTAGGATTCAATCAAAAGTCACCGCCCAATGAAAAGAGATATCAATAGCAACGGTTATATATTTCTTTATGCTACAATCCTCGTGGTTGTGGTAGCGGCCTTGTTGACTGCGGCAGCCCTCTGGCTTCAGCCTTATCAGCAGATAAACAGGGAGAAAGAGAAACGTGTGATGATCCTGTCAGCAGCTGGGGTAAACGAAGATGGAAACATTGAGTTGATTGACGGCGACCTGCCGGTGTATCTTGTCAATGGTTCCATCCCAGTGCTTCCCATGCAAGGCAACGGACTCTGGGGTCCGATATGGGGTTACCTCGCCATTGCCGCTGACGGCAAAACCGTAGCGGGCGTCACCTTTGATCACAAATCGGAGACGCCAGGTCTGGGGGGTGAGATTACCACAGAGAAGTTCCAGCATCAGTTTGCAGGAAAGCAGGTGATGGACCATGGGGATGTGATTCCTGTTGAGTTCGACGCCATCACGGGGGCCACCAAGACCTCAAATGGAGTTAAAGAGATGATAGACAATACTTTAGAGAAGTATTCCGCTTATCTGAAAAAGTTTGCCGAGAAAGGAGAATAAGACATGAGCAACTGGAAGAAACTCCTCATCGAACCCCTGCGCAAGACCAACCCAGTCATGGTGTTGGTGCTAGGCATCTGCTCCTGCCTGGCGGTGACCGCCAAACTGAAGCCCGCCTTGGTGATGGGCGCCTCGGTGACGGTGGTAACGGCCTTCTCTAACCTCATTATCTCTTTGCTGCGCAAGGGTATTCCCTCACGCATCCGCATTATCGTCCAACTGGTGGTGGTCTCCACATTGGTCATCCTTGTTGACCAGTTTTTGAAGGCATTTGCCTACGATGTCAGCAAACAACTCTCGGTCTATGTGGGCCTGATCATCACCAACTGCATCATCATGGGACGCTTGGAGGCCTATGCCCTCTCCCACGGTCCCGGCGAGTCCTTTCTCGATGGCTTGGGCAATGGTCTGGGTTACAGCTTGATCCTCATCATCGTGGCCTTTTTCCGCGAACTCTTTGGCTCTGGCACCTTGTTGGGCTATCAAGTCATCCCGCAATCGTTGTACGAGGCTGGTTATCAGAACAATGGACTCATGATTTTACCTCCTATGGCCTTGATTGTCATCGGAATCATTATATGGATTAACAACAGCAAAACCGAATCGAAATGAACCTCTTTAACCTTTTCCTGAAATCGGTCTTTGTTGACAACATGATCTTCGCCTATTTCTTGGGCATGTGCTCCTATTTGGCGGTGTCCAAGACCGTCAAGACCAGCGCAGGTTTGGGTTTGGCGGTGACCTTCGTGTTGGTGATTACAGTTCCCGTCAATTATTTGATTAACAAATATTTACTCTCGCCAGGTGCTTTGGCTTGGATTAGTCCAAGGCTTGCTGAGGTCGATTTAAGCTTCCTGACCTATATCTTCTTCATCGCCATTATCGCCGCCATCGTGCAGATTTTGGAGATGATAATAGAGACCTTCACGCCATCGCTCTATTCTGCTTTGGGCATCTTCCTCCCGTTGATAGCGGTGAACTGCGCCATCTTGGGATGTTCCCTCTTTATGCAGGAACGTGGCTTCAGCAATGTCGGTGAAGCCGCCGTGTTTGGGCTCGGTTCGGGCATCGGTTGGTTGCTGGCTATCGTGGCTATCGCCGCCATCCGCGAGAAATTACGCTATTCCAAGATCCCCAAAGGCCTCGAAGGCGTGGGTATCTCATTTATTATCACCGGTTTAATGGGTATCGCCTTTATGGCGTTTATGGGATTTAAATTCTAATTAAGTTTCTGTTTTTTCTAAAAAAATTTGGTAATTTAGAAAAAAGTATTACTTTTGCAGAACTTATTAAAGCACCGCCATTCTTTCTTGAATGGACATGGCCGTCTTCGGACGGCTTTTTTTCTGACTATTTAACCATGAAACAAAGAGTTACATTCTACATAGATGGCTTTAATTTTTATTATGGCCTACGACGGACCAAACGAAACGAACCACAATGGAGGGATTACTACTGGATTAACATAGTAAAACTATGTGAAAGTTTTCTTGGCGCGGAACAACAACTTGAAAAAGTGGTTTATTTTACCGCGTCACCGTTAAATCCCGAAAAAAGCAGTAGACAGAGTGCGTTTCTTAACGCCAATAAAGTTATAAATGGCGATCGCTTTGAAATCGTTCGAGGCAAGTATCTTGAGAAACAGATCCAATGCCCTAATTGTCATTATTCTATTTCTCGGCCAGAAGAGAAGAAAACAGATGTTAATATATCGGTTAGAATGATCGGTGATTGAGTCTTGAACGCCACGGACACTATCGTTCTAGTCAGCGCCGATAGTGACCTTGTTCCTCCTTTGGAATTCATACAGCAGCATTATCCCGAGAAACGAATCAAGGTTTATTTTCCGCCATCCAATTTTAGTAACGACCTTAAAGACAACTTAATCCACCACAGCAGCAAACCAGTCATGATGCAAAGAAACGAACGTCGTTTCCGAGAAGCAATTATGCCTGATGTGGTGTCGGACGGAATAAAACGCTACGAGATTCCGGAGAAATGGAAAAACGGTGGTGTGTGATAAAACTATGGTTCAGATTCCAAAATCTTTGCTTTCTCTTTTTCGTATTCTTCCTGGGTTAACACACCCTCATCAAGCAACTGTTTTAGTTCGCGAAGTTTGTCAGCTTTTGATTTTGACTCAGGGAGCGGAGTCTCTTTTTTTGTCTCTTCTTGCTGGATAGCAGACGATTCCTTTGGAATTGCTTGGTAGTTAATCGTATACAAGAAATTGTCATAATCAATTTTGCTAACACCTTTTTCTGTTACATCGGGTTTCCACCAAGCGCCAGTACATGCGTCAACAACGACACCCCAAGGTAACGGAATATAAGTTGGGGTCATTCCTGTCCAGCCTAGCAGCGTTCCGACAAAAGCCCAACCACGAAAAGACTTTCTTGTGAAATGCGTGGTCTCAGCCTCACGGTTTTCTTCTTGAACGGTGATTTCAAGTTTGTCGGCATCTCTTCTTTTGACTAGCACATTGGCTTCACCTTTTCCCATCCATTCGCCATTTACACTAATCGCCGCATCAGGATGATTTGGAACCTGGACTTTGGCATTGTATTTCATGCCACCAATAATTGTTGCACAACTCGAAAAAAAGAGTGTTACCCCCAGAACAAATAAAAGTAGAACAGAATGTTTTTTCATCGCTTCCTTTTCGACTTCCAGTTCCCCAAGCACAGGAGCGTCCCTTTGCCCCTTTTGCTTGAAACAAGAAAGAAGCGTGGAACTGGTAAGCCACACTCTAAGTCGAAGGTCCTAGGAAAACCCATTACACGAATATGGAAAGCAGCCCACGCTTATAACGCGAACCACTATGCCGTCTCCGTGTAATGTCTTGAATTTCCTAGGTTCTCGACTTACGAGACAAGCATAACGCTTCTATAAAACGGACTTGACTTGTCAAATCCAAGCACAAATATACGTAATAATCAAAAC
>JAILBC010000128.1 GCA_024681295.1 Bacteroidales bacterium | reverse complement strand
CCTCGGCGTTCCGCTTGCTATCATCGCCTTTGTGCTGATCTATTGGTTCAGCAACATCGGGTTTATAGACAACCTCGATCCCGAGATGCTCACCGCCAAGGCGCTGAAACGTAGCCAGGAAATCGGCATGGATGCCTTTTTGCGCTCCAACTATGCCATGTTGGCCATCTTTGTCGCAGGTCTCATCCTGTGGATGACCGAAGCCATTCCCAACTACCAGACCTCACTGCTCATCATCCTCGGAACGGTGCTCTGCAATGTCACTTCGCAAAAAGACGCGCTGGCACAACTCGGTCACCCAGTCATGTGGCTCAACATCCTCTCCTTCGTCCTGGCGAGCATGCTGGTCAAGACCCAGTTCGCCAAACGAATGGCCCTGGCCTTCGTGATCAAGTTCGGCAAGAGCGCCAAAGGAGTGCTCTGGAGTTTCCTGGTAATCAACTTGGTGCTGTCAGCCTTCATCTCTGCCACCACGGTCAAGGCGACCATCATGTTGCCTATCTTCATGACGGTATGTGCCATCTATGGTGCTTCGGGCGACCACCGCAACAACTTCGGCCGCAACCTCGTTATCCAGAACCTGTTTCAGGTGAATATCGGTGCCAATGCCTTCTACACCGGAAGCGGCGCTCACCTGCTGGCCATCTCGTTGATTGCAGGCTTCGTAGGTAGCTGCGACTTCGGTTATTCCGACTGGCTGGTGGCCGTGGGTCCCATGAGTTTGATTACCCTCGTTGTGGGTCTTTTCGTGAGCATGTATATCTTCTTCCCCATGAAGAAGGAAGAACAAAAGCCCCAGATCGAAGGCGGTCTAGAACGCCTGAAGGAGGAACTCAAGGCCATGGGCAAGATGAAAGCAGAAGAATACAAGGCCGTGGGTATCTTCGTCCTCGTGCTTTTCCTGTGGGTCACCAAAGGCACCTTCCACAATATCGACGAGACTATTGTGGCTCTGCTCGGCGCCATACTGGCCTTGCTACCGGGCATCGGTGTGGTGAAATGGAACGACGTCGACATCCCCTGGCACCTCATGCTCTTCTCGGCCGGCGCCTATACCCTCGGCTCAGGCCTCAACGCCACCGACCTGCCCAACACCATGGTCAACGCAGGTTTCGACAGCCTCGGCATCACCGCCAACACGCCATTCTGGGTGCTCTACCTCATCCTCACCTTCCTGATGATGTACTCGGGCTTGATCTTCCAAAGCAAGACCATTCGTACCATGGTGTTCGTCCCCATCGCCCTCGGTGTGGAAGCCCGATTCGGTTTCCCAGTGATGAGCCTATCGCTTCCAGTGGCGATGCTAATTGAACACTGTTATGTACTTCCGTTCAATAGTAAACCTGCGGCGCTGCTCTACAATACCAATATGTATAGCCAAACCGATGCCTTCAAATACGGCATCACCATGATGACCTTCGCCTGGATACTCATCCTCATCTGGGGCCAGACGGTACTCAAATGGATGGGAATCACCCCGGGATTGTTTTTTTAAGCCATGATTGAAATCCAAACAAAAATCCACGACCAGTTCTCCATCGAATTCAAGGTGGGGTTCAGTGGCACCGAGGGCGTCAAGATGGACCATTTTGACGTCAACTCTTGGATTTTTATCCCCAACGGTTTGGATATCAACACACAAACTTATAGCAAGGAACGGTTTTACGCCGACATGAAGTCAAATGTACGCCTGCTGACCCCAGCCTTCACCCTCAAACAGATGGTGGAAGGGGAGGAGACCCCCATCCTTCATGTGAAGCGCGCCTTGGAAGCCTTGCTGAACGAGTCCACGCCCGAACATCTCGACGAGTTCGAGTTCCAGCTGAAGTTGTTCGCCTCCATCTTCAAGAGCGCCATCCGCAACGAGACGGCCAACTTGAACGCCGAAGATGTGAAACAAGTGCTCCGTGAGTTCCGCCAGCTGCTCGATTCGGTCGACCCAAGCCAAGAGGAAATCCTCGCCAAATTCGGTTTTGCCGATGAGTTTATGAGCCATCAGGTGGAGATCAGGACCATGAAGGTGCTCAAGGCCATCAACCATTCCGAACAGCAAAAGCAGCGGTTCAATACTTTGGCCGACATGCTCATCGAGGAAAAAGAATATAAGGTCTCACGTGGCTATAGCCACACCATCCCTGACGACAAAGTTAACAACCGCAAACTGCTTTACCGTCATAGCCTGCTAAAAAAATACATCGAGAGCGCCTTGTTCCTCAAGGTGAACACCACCCAGGACGGTCAGGCGGTCAAACAGATTTCATTCAGCCTCGCTGCCGGCCTCGCCATGATGGTTTATCTGCTCGTCACCATGCCCTTCCAGAAATATCTGGGCAACTATCCCAGCCTAATCTTCTTTATCCTTGTGCTCTTCTACATCCTGAAGGACCGCATCAAGGAACTCACCCGATGGCTGTTTGCCTACCAACTCAAGGACAAATATTACGACAACAAGACCGTGGTGAGCATCAAAAACCAACAGGTGGGCTGGCTCAAGGAAGGTATGGACTTTATCACTGACGAAAAGGTACCCGAGGAGGTGATGAAACTGCGTGACCGCACCAAACTCGAGGCTGATAATAAGCAACTCGACGAGAAAATCATCTTGTACCGCAAACGTGTGGAGATCGACAACGCCGTGCTGCGCAACCAATACAACTACGAGTTCAAAGGCATCAACGACATCATCCGATACCATATTAATTATTTAACCAAGAAGATGGACAACCCCGAGTCGTCCATCGACTGCCTTGATGAGCAGCGCCAGGTGCAGACCATCAAGGCGGAACGCGTGTACGGCCTGCATTTCGTGATGCAGTTCAAATGGGCAGACCAGGTGGAATACAAGGTGTTTCACGTCATGGCCAACCGTAACGGAATCATAAGCATTAACTCATGAAAACGGACAAAAAAACAATCCTTGCCGAGATACGGCGCTATATCATCATCACCTTCGCCTTGCTGCTGATGGCCTTCGGCTGGACGGGCTTCCTCATCCCCCAACATGTGCTTGGCGGCGGGGTGAGCGGTATCGCCACCTTAATCTATTACGCCACCGGCCTCTCCACTGGTATCTCGGTGTTCGTCATCAACGGCATCCTGGTGCTGATCTCCCTGAAGGTGCTGGGCCCCTCCTTTGGCATCAAGACGGTGTACTCCATCATTATGGCCTCCGTGTTCTTCTCCGTCTTGCAGCATTACATCACCGACCCGATTCTGGCCAAGGAGATGGCACCCTTGGTTGACGACAAGTTTCTCTCTGCCCTCATCGGTGGCGCCATGGCGGGCGTTGCCATCGGCATCGCCTTCACCCAAGGCGGCAGCACAGGCGGCACCGACATCGTAGCCATGATGGTATGCAAATACCGCAACATTTCACAGGGCCGTGTCATCCTCTTCTGCGACATCATCATTATCGGCTGCTCCTATTTTGTGTTGGAAAGCGACAAGATTCAGGCCATCATTTACGGTTTCGTGGTGATGGGCGTGTGCAGCTATTGCATCGACCTGGTGCTGACCGGTAACAAGCAATCGGTGCAGGCTTTCCTCTTCACCAAGGAGCCTGAGAAGGTGGCTGACCGCATCACGAACGAGATGCACCGTGGCGTCACCGTGATCAAAGGCAAGGGCTGGTACACCAAGCACGAAGGCGACATCCTGATGGTGGTCACCCACAAACGCGAGGCCCAGCAGATCCTCCGCATCGTGAAAGAAGAAGACCCCGACGCCTTCATGACCATGAACCTGGTGATGGGCGCCTACGGTAAAGGCTTTGAGATGATAAAGAATTAGGAGTTAGCACCCCATAGGGTGCGACATCGGTAGCCGGGGGTTTCAACCCCTGGGAATCGCGAATCGAAAATAAAATGGAAAAGAAAGAATTAAGAGCCCAAATTAAAGCTTTAAAAAAGCAACATACCAAGGAGCAGCTCCTGGAACAATCCGAACGTATCCTTGCCAAGCTGGAGCAACATCCCGATTTCATCAAGGCTGAACGTGTTATGCTCTACAGCGCCCTCCCCGATGAGGTCCAGACCCGGGCCTTCCTGGAGAAATGGCATTTGCTAAAGACCATCATCTTGCCCACCGTGGTTGGAGACGACATCATTCCCGTAGAATATGGCAAGGATACTGCCTTCGCTGTAGGTGATTTCAACATCCTGGAACCCCAAAATGAACCCTACACTGGCGGCTTCGATCTTATCGTTGTTCCGGGCGTGGCCTTCGACCGCCAAGGCAACCGCATCGGTCGTGGCAAGGGCTATTACGACCGCTTCCTTTGTCATCATCTTGACGTGAAACGTATAGGCATCTGTTTTGATTTTCAATTGGTTGCCGAAGTGCCTACCGAACCGTTGGATATCCGGATGGATGAAATTATTTCTTTGTAAAATATTAAAAAAATCCTTGTTTTTTAAAAATTATTACTATCTTTGCCGCCTAAACAAGAAATAAAAAGATAAAAAACAGCATAAAAATGAAAAAGTTAGTACTTACTATCGCAATTATTCTTGGAATTACCATTGGCACTTCTGCCCAAGAAGGCGGCCTCTTTGGCAGGGGCCCACAACGTGGTGTTAATAACTACGACTACACCATGGGCAACTCCTTCGAAACCCGCGACGGTCTCATGCTTCCAGGCTCGCACGGCGAAAACGGTGACCAGTCTGGAGGACAACCTGCCCCTCTCGGTAGTGGAATCGCCGTTCTCATCGGTTTCGGTGCAGCCTATGCGATGAGCAAGAGACGCAAGGAATAATTCCGAAATACCGGTTATAAAAAATGTAGAGACGTCATATTATGGCGTCTCTATATTTTTTTTGTGTACCCGAGGCCGGGATCGAACCGGCACGCCTTTAAAGGGCAAGGGATTTTAAGTCCCTCGTGTCTACCAATTCCACCACTCAGGCACTATTTACAAAAAATCCCGATTTCACTCGGGACCTTGTGGAGCGGAAAACGAGACTCGAACTCGCGACCCCGACCTTGGCAAGGTCGTGCTCTACCAACTGAGCTATTTCCGCTTTGCTCGCAAAGCGGTTTTCAAAACCGCCTCGCTTGGGCTTTTGAGCGGAAAACGAGACTCGAACTCGCGACCCCGACCTTGGCAAGGTCGTGCTCTACCAACTGAGCTATTTCCGCCTGCTTTCAGCAGTCGAGATTCTTGTTCGCGACTCGGCAAAATCAAACTTCGTTTGCTTCTGCGCTCGCTGCTCCAAGAATTCCGCTTGCGAATTGTGCGGCAAAGATACAACTTTTTTCTAAAATGCAAATATTTTTTTAAAAAATCTTTTTTACTCCTCACTCCTAACTACTTCAGCAGTTTCTTGATCTCATTGAGCTTCATCAAGGCCTCTACCGGTGTTAGTGTGTCAATGTTGGTATTCAAGATGTCTTCCTTGATTTGCAACAGAAGAGGGTCGTCCAATTGGATGAAGCTCAACTGCATGGGCTCCTCGGGCCGTAACGCCTCCTTGTCGACCTGCTCGCCTGTGTGTGACTTCTCCAACAATGTCAGCAACTTCTCAGCCCGATCCACTACCTTGCGGGGCATGCCTGCCATGGCCGCTACGTGGATGCCAAAACTGTGGGCGCTGCCGCCGCGCTTCAACTTGCGCAGGAAGACTACCTTGTTGCCGACTTCCTTCACGGTGACATGATAGTTCTTGATGCGGGCAAATGAGGCCTCCATCTCATTCAATTCATGATAGTGCGTGGCAAACATCACCTTGGCACGACTCACCGGATGGTCGTGAAGATACTCGGTGATGGCCCACGCGATACTGATGCCGTCGTAGGTGCTGGTGCCACGGCCGATTTCATCAAGCAACACCAAGCTTCGCGATGAAATGTTGTTCAAGATGCTGGCCGTCTCGTTCATCTCCACCATGAAGGTCGATTCTCCCGAAGAAATATTGTCGGAGGCTCCCACCCGGGTGAAGATCTTATCGACCAACCCGATACGTGCCGCCGATGCTGGCACAAAACTGCCCATCTGCGCCAATAACACAATCAAAGCCGTCTGCCTTAAGAGGGCCGACTTACCTGACATGTTGGGACCAGTGATCACAATGATCTGCTGCTTGTCCTTGTCGAGATACACATCGTTGGCGATGTAACTCTCACCAGAGGGCAACATCTGCTCAATCACAGGATGCCGCCCGTCTTTGATGTCCAGCACGTAAGAGTCGTCGATGGTCGGCCTCACGTAATTGAACTTCAATGCAATATCGGCAAAACTCACCAAACAGTCCAAACGCGCCACCAAGGTGGCATCCAACTGGATGGGCTCCACAAACTCCGTTACGGCATTCACCAACTCACTATAAATCCTTTGTTCGATACCGGCAATCTTTTCTTCCGCACCGAGAATCTTTTGTTCATATTCCTTTAACTCTTCTGTGATATATCGTTCTGCATTTGCTAAGGTCTGCTTGCGAATCCACTCGGGCGGCACCTTGTCTTTATGGGTGTTGGTCACCTCCAGATAATAGCCGAACACGTTGTTGTAGCCCACCTTCAGCGAGGAAATCCCCGTGGCCTGCATCTCTCGTTTTTGGATGCCCTGCAGGTAATCCTTGCCCGACCGTGATAGTCCGCGCAACTCGTCCAGTTCGGCATCCGCCCCCTCGGCGATGAAGTTGCCTTTGGAGAGCAGGGCAGGGGCATCGGGGTTCAAGGTCTTTTTGACACGTTCGCGGATGCTGATACAGGGATTTAACTGGTCGGCATAAACCTTCAAGGCTTCTTGTTGACCTTCAGAACACAGTTGTTTCAAGATTTCCACCTGGTCCAAGGCTCTGCCCACTTGCAGCAGTTCCCTCGGATTCACTTTACAAAGCGATACTTTTGAGATCAATCGCTCCAGGTCGCCAATCGCCTTGATGGCGTCCTGAAATTGCTCGATGGCCTCTCGGTTCTGGGTGAAGCACTCCACCACTGCGTAACGGGCCTCAATCTGTTCCTTGTTCTTCAATGGCAAGGTAATCCACCGCCTCATCAACCGACTGCCCATGGGGGAGACGGTATGGTCGATGACATCGATGAGGGTCTTGGCGTTGGTGTTGGCAGTGTAGAGCAACTCGAGGTTGCGAATGGTGAACTTGTCCAACCAGACAAACTGGCCTTGGTCGATTCTCGATAGGGTGGTGATATGGTTGATCTTGTCGTGATGGGTCTCTATCAAATAATGGATGCAGGCGCCTGCCGCCACGATTCCCTTGGGGAAGTCATCCACACCAAAGCCTTTCAGCGAGGTGGTGTTGAAATGCCGGTTGAGTATCTCATTGGCGTAGTCGTCGGTAAATACCCAGTCGTCGAACACGGTGAGGAACTGCTTGCCGCCGAACAGCTCGATGAAGTCGCGTCGTTTGTTACGCTGCACAAGCACCTCCGAAGGGTTGAAGCTTTGCAGTAGCTTGTCGATGTATTCGTTATTGCCCTGGGTGAGATAGAACTCGCCCGTGGAGACATCCAAAAACGCCACGCCCGAGACCTCTTTGTCGAGATGTACCGAGGCAAGGAAGTTGTTCTCTTTCTGCTCCAGCACGCTGTCGTTGTAAGTCACTCCCGGGGTCACCAACTCGATAACCCCACGTTTAACTAGCTTCTTGGTGAGTTTTGGGTCCTCCAGTTGTTCGCAAATGGCCACTTTTAGCCCCGCACGGACGAGTTTGGGCAGGTAGGTGTCAAGCGCATGGTGGGGGAAGCCGGCCAACTCGGGCGACTCGGCAATGGCATTCGACCGTTTGGTCAGAACGATTCCCAAGATCTCCGAAGCTTTCACGGCATCCTCGCCGTAAGTCTCATAAAAATCGCCCACCCTGAACAACAACATGGCGTCAGGGTATTTGGCCTTGAACGCATTGTATTGTTTCATCAGCGGCGTCTCGCTGGTTCCTTTTGTCATCTCGAATAAATTGTCTGACAAAAATAAGAAATTCTCAAACATATTGATTCAATCCTAATTTGTATTTTTACTACCTTTGTGATATTAATAGGTGTTTTGACTATGATGCGCAAACTTTCCATGGAAGAGCTGCATAGGCTCTCGAAAGACGAATACGAGGAAGTCGCGAAGCTTCCTGTGGTTTTGGTGCTCGACAATGTGAGGTCGCTGAGCAATGTGGGCGCTGTGTTCCGCTCGGCTGACGCTTTCCGAATAGGGGAGCTGTTCCTGTGCGGCATCACGGCTTGTCCGCCGCACCGTGAAATCCATAAGACGGCGTTGGGCGCCGACGAAACAGTGCCATGGCGCTATTTCAAGACGACGGAGGAGGCATGCCGCGAACTGAAGTCGATGGGCTACCGAATCTTCGCGGTGGAACAAGTGGAGGGCAGTGTGATGCTTCAAGACTTCAAGGCGGAGCCGAACACGGCGTTCATTCTCGGTAATGAAGTCGACGGTGTGAGCGAAGAAGCCTTGCCTTTTTGCGACACTGCCCTGGAAATACCTCAAGAAGGTACCAAACACTCCCTGAATGTTTCAGTCTGCTCAGGAATTCTCATGTGGAATATTTTTGAACAACTTTTCCTGAAAAAGGGATAAACAAGCCCCGATAGAGGGTTTTTGTTGAAAAAAATGTTGAAAAAAAAGTGAAATATTTGCTTGGAATCAAAAAAAAACCTATTTTTGTTCGTTTTTTCACGTGTAGTGCAATAAAATGGATTTAAAATAATATTACAAACTTAACTAATTACGTTATGAAGAAAGTATTGACTAAAGTAATGCTGGTTGCCTTGATGGCAATCCTTCCTCTGAGCTTCTATGCCCAGAAGAAACAACAGGCCAAGCCTGTCGAGAAGTACTTCTACATCTCTGCAGAGGGCGGTCTTTCTGTCAACCACACGGATTTGGCCAACTACGGTTTTGTCCCGTTCTATCAGAATGGCGCTTGGTTGCTGAACGATGGTTATGTGTTCAATAACTTCGACGGCAAGGTCAGCCTCGGCTACCAGCTTGGCAAAGTGATGGGCATCAACGCCAAGTTCGGTACCGCTACCTTGGGTGGTGAAAAACATGGACAAGACCTGCAATTTGTCGACTATGTTGACGATGCTACCGTGGCTAACAAAGGCTTCCAGGATGCCATGCTCAACAAGACCACGTTCATGGAAGCTAACCTGAACCTGACCTTCAACCTGACCAACCTGTTCTTCGGCTATAACCCGAGAAGAGTGTTCAACTTCATCCCTCACCTTGGTATTGGTGGTATCCGCTATCACGCCGGTGCCGTCACTAGCACCACTGGCGCTGTCACCCCGAACATCGCTGCCAAGAATGACGCTGAGATGACCTACACCGTCCCGGTTGGTGCTGAACTCAACTTCAACCTGGCTCGCATGCTCGACTTCTTCATCGACTACACCTTCACCTGGGCTGGCAACGACCGCCTCGACCAAGTGCACAAACTGCCGGATGACATCCAAGTGATCAACGACATGTACAGCTCGGTGAACGCTGGCCTTCGCCTGAAGTTCAATAAGAAACGCGACGACATCAATGACATGGTTCCCGATAAGGTCAACATGTACACCGATCCTAAGCAACTCGAAGAAAAAGACGGCCAGACCTGCTTCGACGTGGTCTTCGAATTCCCGCCCGAGTACTTCCAGAAAGAAGCTGTCATGCTCATCACTCCTAAGTTCAACTATGAAGGCGGCACCATCGAACTCGATCCCGTCACCTTCGTCGGCGAAAAGGTTGAAGGCGGCGACTACCAAGTCAGCTACAAGAACGGCGGCACTTTCCGTAAGAACTACTGCCTCGACTTCGTGCCCGAAACCGGCATGGAGAAAGGCAAACTGGTTGGCAACCCGATGATCTATGCCTACGACGGCACCATCTACGGCAACGAGGATGAAATCACCAAGAACGCCTACTTCGTACAAGGCGGCGACCACACCATCGCTGACGGCATCAGATACGTTGCTCCCGTCCAACCTCCGGTCATCGACACCACTCCTCAGGAACCCGAAAAGGTCTACGAGTCCGTCGGTAAGATCTTCTTCGACTACAACAAGTCAGACTACAGAGCTGGCCTGAAGCAGAATAAGAACAACGTGAAGAGTATCATCGACGAAATCAACTCCAACGAAGCTTACACTGACGTCCTCATTAAGGGCTGGGCTTCACCTGAAGGTGAGATCTCGCTGAACAACAACCTCTCCAGCGAACGTAGCAAGACCGGTAAGGATCAAGTGAAGGTCGGTGACAATGTCACCATCACCACCGAATCCTGCGGTCCGGACTGGGACGGTTTCTATGAACTCCTCGCCAACTCCTCAATCAAGGACAAAGACCAGATCGCCAATGTCCTCAAACAGATTAAGGATGGTAACCAGAGAGAGAAAGAGCTCAAGAACATGATGAAAGTCTATCCGAAGCTCGAGAAGCTCCTGCCTGAACTCCGTCGCGCGGAAGTCTTCATCAAGAGATAATCTTGATTGAGAAGTTCAAAAATCAGAAGGCCACTCACTCCGAGCGGCCTTCTGTTTTTTAGAAGACTGAAGACAGAAGTCAGAAGGTGATGCGATGAACACCGATATCGTACGGTTGATCAATCGCCTCCACAATCTGCCGGTAGTCCTTCTCGTTCGCCACAAAATCCAAACGGTTGGTGTCTAATATGAGAATGCGCATGTCATCCTGTTGCTGACGGATGAAGTCGAAATACCCCTGCTGCACACTCTCCAAATACTCGTTGGTGATGTCCTGCTCATAAGTCCTGCCACGCTTGCGGATGTTGTATTGCAGATGATCGACATCCAGATACAAATACACCATCAACTCAGGCTTCGGCATGGTGGAGAAGATGATGTTGAAAAACCGCGCAAACAGATGAAACTCGTCTTCCTGCAAGTTGTTCCTTGAAAAAATCAACGACTTGGCGACATAATAGTCCGAAATGATGAAGTCGTGAAACAAATCGAGGTTGGCCAACTTGTCCTTCAACTGCTGGAAACGCAACGCCAAAAAGGTCATCTCTAACTGAAAGGCGTACTTGTCGGGCTCCTTGTAGAATTTGGGTAGGAAAGGGTTCTTGTCGGCCTCAAACTCCTCCAAAATCAACTTCCCGTTGAAATCGTTGGCAATACGGGTCGAGAGCGTGGTTTTGCCCGCTCCGATGGTCCCTTCAATGGCGACGAAATTGTATTTCATAGTTTCTCAAGCAATTGTTTTTGACTCAGGTTGAACTCAGGATGGAGGAAGTCGGGAATGATCTCACACAATGGCATCAAGGCAAACTTGCGAAGATGCAGCCTGGGATGGGGCACGGTCACCTTCTCAGTGCGAATCACCCGATCTCCATAATACAAGATATCCAAATCGACGGTCCGGGAACAATAACCTGCCTTCTCAGGATGCCTTACGCGACCCAACTCCGCCTCAATCGCCAACAACTCATCCATCAACGCGTCAGGCTCCAACTCGGTCTCCACCACCAATAGCTCGTTCAAGAACCATTCCTCCGCCTCAAAACCCCACGGCTCCGTCATGTATTCGGACGAACGCTCCACTAGCATGCCACACCTCTTATTAATAAGGGAGCAGGCTTGCTCCAGCAAGCCCTTCTTGTCGCCCTGGTTCGACCCGAATAAGATATAACATCTTGTCATGTTGCAAAGATAAGGATTTTGCTTTAACTTTGCAGACGCAAAACAAAACTCTGACATCATGAAATTCTCAAAAGTATTACTCGCCGCATTTCTAGGCACTTTGATCGCTCTTCTGATCAACTTTTTCGTCAAGGTCGGCTTCGTGGCCGCTCTCATCTCCGGCTCCTCCAACACCGAGGAAATCGCCAAACCGAAACCCAATTCGGTGCTCTATATGAAACTGGATTATGATATTCCTGACCGTACCGTCGACAACCCTTTCGGTAACATCAACTTCTCTTCGATGGAGACAGTCGAAACCACTGGCCTGAACGATATTCTGCGTAACATTGAGAATGCCAAGACAGATTCGAATATCAAAGGCATCTATCTGGAACTGAGCAGCATCCCCACTTCCACCGCCACTTTGCAGGAACTTCGTGACAAACTGGCGGAGTTCAAGGAGTCGGGCAAGTTCATTGTGTGCTACGGTGAAAGCTATTCCCAAAGCGCCTATTATGTGGCTTCCATCGCCGATAAAATCTACCTCAACCCCGAAGGCATGATCGACCTTCACGGTCTGGCCTCCCAGATTACTTTCTATAAGAACCTTCTTGACAAACTCGATATCGAGATGCAGATTGTGCGTGGTCCCAACAACCGCTTCAAGAGTGCCGTGGAGCCTTATTTCCTCGACAAGATGAGCGAGGCCAACCGCGAACAGATGGAGAAGCTCCTCGGCACCGTCTGGGGCGAGATCCTGCAAGGCATCAGCGAAAGCCGCGGCATCAGCGTGGAGAAACTCAACGAGCTTGCCGACAAACTGGAACTGCTGACCGATGCCAAGACAGCCCTCGACTATGGCCTGGTGGACCAACTGTACTATAAGGACCAGATGCTCGCCGAGCTGAAGTCGCTCACTGGCAACACCGATAAAATCAACGCCATCGGCAACGCCAACTACGCAAAATCGTATAGAATAAAGAAGTCAAGCAAGAACGAAGTGGCCATCATCTACGCCACTGGCCAAATCTACGACGGCAAGGGCAATGAAGATCAGAATATCTATTCCGAGAACCTCGCCAAGACCATCCGCAAGGTTCGTGAGGACAAGGACGTGAAAGCCATCGTGCTGCGCGTCAACTCTCCCGGCGGTAGCGCCGTGGCCTCGGCCATCATCGGTCGAGAACTCGACCTCGCCAAAGCCGAGAAGCCCCTCATTGTCTCCATGGGTAACTACGCGGCCTCGGGCGGCTACTGGATCTCAGCCAAGGCCGACTACATCTTCGCTGATCCCACCACGCTTACTGGATCCATCGGTGTGTTCGGCACCTTCCCCAACATGCAGGGCTTCCTCAACGACAAGATTGGCCTCACCTTCGACGTGGCTAAGACCAACGAGAACGCCGACTTCGGCACTGTGACCCAGCCGCTCACCGAGTTCCAATATGCCAAGCTGCAACAGAATGTGGTAAAAACCTACGACGACTTCACCCGTCGCGTGGCCGAAGGCCGTAACCTCCGCCAGACCTACGTCGACAGCATCGGCCAAGGCCGTGTGTGGGCTGGCGCCGACGCCATCGAGATCGGCCTCGTCGACCAACTCGGCGACCTTGAGGATGCCATCGCCTTCGCCGCTGAGAAAGCCGGCCTCGGCGATGACTACAAAGTCGTTGAAAAGCCCGAGCCGAAGGACTTCGTCACCCGCATCGTGGAGTCGATGAACCCCACCGACGAACTCGACGCCGCCATGCGCCAGAGACTGGGCGCCTACTACGACTACCTCCAGGGCTTGGAGAACCTCCAAAAGAACACGGGCATCCAAGCGAGAATGCCATTCGATATGATTATTGAATAACTATGATCACATTCTTTATTGCCTTAGCCGTATTAATACTGGGCTATTTAATTTACGGTAAATTTGTGGAGAAGCTCTTCGGAGCGGATTCCAACCGCGCTACCCCTGCTACCACCATGGCTGACGGTGTGGACTATGTGCC
>JAILBC010000121.1 GCA_024681295.1 Bacteroidales bacterium | reverse complement strand
GGGCATGGGCGGTTATGACCTTTTTGTGAGTCGCCGCAACGAGAAAGGGGAGTGGTCCAAGCCTGTCAATCTTGGTTATCCCATCAATACCCCAGGTGACGAAATCAACTTCATTGTCGCTGCTGACGGCCATACAGCGCTCATTTCTTCCATTCGTGATGGTGGCTACGGCGGCTATGATATCTACACGTTCCAACTCAAGGACGACGACCTGAAACCAGAGCCAGTCAATGTGTATGACTATGTGGTGGAAGACCTGAATCCAGGCACTGTGGTCCAACTGATGAACATCCAATTCGAGTTCAACAGCGCTGCCCTAACGGAAAACTCGGCAGAGGGAGTTGATATGCTTGCAAGTTTCCTTGAAAGTCATCCTGAAATCACCGTGGAACTGGCTGGACATACCGATAACGTGGGCTCCGATGCCTATAACTTGAAACTCTCTCAGGACCGTGCCGAAGTAGTCCGCCAAGCCCTTATTGCCAAAGGTATTTCTGAAGAACGTCTCACCGCCAAAGGCTATGGCCCTACCAAACCCATCAAACCTAATGACACGGAAGAACATCGTGCCATGAATCGAAGAACTGAAATGATAATTCGTCATTGCGAGAACCCCGAAGGGCTCACCGACCGAACGGGAGGTAACTGAAACGACGAAGCAACCCGGAGGTTCTTCGACCGAAGGGAGAAAATCCAACCTGACTCTAATAGATAAACCATGAGAAAACTGATTATTATTCTAACGTCACTGGTCATCCTCTTTTCCTCCTGCGGCAAAGACCCTCAACCTGACCCAATCAAAAACTTCTCGGTGCTGGGCGACAGCTTCTCGGCTTATGAAGGCTATGTCGACCCAGAAACCAACGACACGTGGACCTACTATGAGAACATTGGCGTCACCGAGGTGGAACAGATGTGGTGGCATCAGGTGATGGTTGAGACGGGATGGACGCTGGAGCGCAATAACTCGTTCTCAGGATCCTTGATCTGTAATATGAATCACGATAATTACTATGGGCCGCATTCGTATCTAAGGAGGATGGACGATTTGGGCCATCCCGATGCCATCTTCGTGTTCGGTGGCACCAACGACATTGTTGACAAGGCGCCTCTGGGCGATTATGTGTATGCCGACTGGACCGAGGAGCAATTGTGCATGTTCCGCCCAGGCTTGGCTTGTCTGCTCGACGGTCTGAAACAACTTTATCCACAAGCCATTCTTTACCTGATGATCGATATGGATCTAGGCACAGGCGGCGCCGAAGAGTCCGATCGGGAGGCTTTCATCGAATCGATGCACCTCATTGCCAATCATTATCAGGTTAAATGCATCGATTTATACAGTATTCATAAAGATTGGTGGCATCCTGACGTTAAGGGACAGGCTGACATCGCTAGACAGGTGCTTGAAGCAGTACGTGGACAGGTTTAATGCCTGAAATGGTATTCCACCTTTAAATCGTCATCGGATGGCATTGGGATATCCCAATAGGGCTTTTCACCGTCATCGGAATCGTCGTTGTCGTCATCATCTTCGTTTTCCCAATGATGCTCTTCTTTTTGAGGTCCTTTTTTCTTGTAAATAAGGGCTAAGGCGATGCCGACGATCGCACCGCTGAGGTGACCTTCCCAAGAGATATTCTGTGGCTTGGCGAGGGCGGGAATCATTCCCCAGATGAAACCCCCATAAAGGAATACCATGATGAGCGAGATAACGATGAGCATCCGGTTGCCTCGGATGAACCCGCTCAAGATGAGGAAAAGGTTGAGTGCATAAATGAGTGCGCTGGCCCCTACATGGATGCTGCTGGGGTTACCGATCAACCAGGTGAGCAGTCCGCTCGCCAACCAACTGATAATCATGACTCGGTTGGCTAGGGTGGGGTAGCAGTAATACAACGCTGTGCCCAGCACCAGCACCGCAGGGGTGTTGGTGATCAGATGCTCCCAACTGCCATGTAAAAACGGTAAAGTGAGAATGCCCCATAGCCCTCGCGTGGACCATGGGACAAGTCCCCAGATGGAGAGGTCGACAGAAAAAGCCATCTCGGCCACCTTGACGACCCACATCAGGGTCACCAATAAGGCCGGGATGGCTAAACTGCCGAAAAACTTTTTTCGGTCTTGATTCATTATGCCAGGAACGGCATTTTCACCACGACAGCCTTGATGAGCTTGTTGCGGATCTTGATGTAGAGCTCGGTGTCCTTCTTGCTGAAGGCTTTCTTCACTAGGGCAGTACCAATGTTCTTGCCAGTCGAGGGTGACGGGCTGCCCGAACGGACCATGCCGATGACGTTGCCTTCGGCGTCGCACACCTCGTAGCCGTTACGCGGGATGCCACGGTCGATCATCTCGAAGCCCACAATCTTCTGGCTCACGCCATTAGCCTTCTGGGCGGCGAAGATCTCGCGGTTGAGGAAGTCGTTGCCGTCGACGAACTTGGTGATCCAGCCGAGACCAGCCTCAATGGGGCTGATGGTATCGTCAATCTCGTGACCGTAGAGGCAGAAGCCCTTCTCCAGGCGCAGGGTGTCGCGGCAGCCCAGACCCGCGGGCATGATGCCGAACTCCTTGCCAGCCTCGAACACGGCGTCCCAAACCTGCTTGGCATAAGCGACGGGGATGTAGATCTCGCAACCGCCGGAACCAGTGTAACCGGTGGTGGAGAAGATGATGTTGTCGACACCGGCGAAGGTGATGATTTGGAAAGTGTAGTATTCCATGTCGATCACGTTGGCAGTGGTGAGCTTCTGCATGGCCTTCAGGGCGTTGGGACCCTGAACGGCGAGCTGTGCCCACTGTTCGCTCTCGTTCATGAAGTCTTCACCGAGCTTCATGCCGAACTTTTCGGCGATCTGGCTCATCCAAGCCCAGTCTTTGTCGATATTGGCAGCATTGGGCACCATGAAGTAATGGTCGTCGGCGATGCGGTAGACGAGCATGTCGTCCACGATGCCACCCTTGCCATTCGGCAGGCAGGTGTACTGGACCTTGCCGTCGGTCAAAGCGGCCACGTCGTTCACCGTGCAGTACTGCATGAACTGCTTGGCCATCGGGCCTTTGGCGCGGAACTCACCCATGTGGCTCACGTCGAACACGCCGACGTTGTTGCGGACGTTGTTGTGCTCCTCGACCAAGCCGGTGTATTGGATCGGCATGTCGTAACCGGCAAATTCAGCCATCTTGGCGCCCAAATCGTGATGAATCTGGTTGTAAGGGGTTTTCTTCAGTTCTAAATTTTCCATAACTATATTTTAATTAGTTGAACATTGAGTCAATGAGTTGTTTGTATTTTTCTTGAACCATCTTACGGCGTACTTTCAGGGTCGGGGTGAGCATGCCGTTGCCGCTGTTCCATTCGTCGGCCACCAACTCGAAGCGCTTGACTTGCTCGGTGTCGCCGAAGAAGGCGTTGTACTTTTGCACTTCCTTTCCGATGATGTCCTTGATTTCCTTCTTGGTGATCATCTCGGCAGGGGTGGTGAACTTAATCTGGTTCGACTTGCACCAGCTCTTGATGTAATCGAACTCGGGCAGGATGATGGCGCCGGCGTACTTCTGGCCTTCGCCGAACACCACGATGTTGGCGATGAATTCGCTCTCGACGAACTTGTCCTCGATGATCTGCGGGTTCACGTATTTGCCCATCGAAGTCTTGAAGAGGCTTTTCAGACGTCCGGTGATGAACACCTGACCGAACTCGTTGACACGGCCAAGGTCACCGGTATGCAGCCAGCCTTCCTCGTCGATGATTTCCTTGGTGAGTTCGGGATTCTTGTAATAACCCATCATCACATTATGTCCGCGGCAGCAGAGCTCACCGTTCTCGGCAATCTTAATCTCCACACCGGGAAGAGCTTGTCCTACCGAGCCGACCTCACGACCGTGGGGGTTGTTGTTGCTCACCGCGATCACGGGCGAGGTTTCGGTCATACCGTAGCCTTCGTAGACGGGCATCTTGATGGCGGAGAAGAACGAGGCGATCTTCTGCGAGATGCTGGCGGCACCCGACACCACGATGTCGAAATGCTCTGCACCGATGTTGGCGCGAATGGTCTTAAACACCAACTTGTCGGCAATCTTCAACCTGAAGTTGTACCAACCGCTGCGCTTGTCGTCTTCGATCTTGTATTGTTCGGCCAGGTTGACGGCCCACTTGAAGATCTTTTTCTTGATGCCTTTCTGCTTGTCGCCGGCCAGGATGATCTTTTCGTAGAACTTCTCCAACACGCGCGGCACTGCGGTCATCATGGTGGGATGCACGTCCTTCATGTCGCTTCCGATGGTAGCCAGGCTCTCGGCGTAATAGACCGACATGCCGAGGTACTGGTACATATAGACCAACAGACGCTCGTAGGCGTGGCAGATGGGCAGGTAGCTGAAAGCGGTCTTCGACCAAGGGGCGGGGGTATGCTCGATGCCGTAGATTTGGTGCATAATGTTGCTGTGCGAGAGCATCGCGCCCTTGGGTTCGCCTGTCGTACCCGAAGTGTAGACGATGGTGGCACATCGCTCGGGCTTGACGGCATCCATGCGCTGTTTCAGCTCTTCCTCATGGGGATGTTGTTCTCCCAGTTCGACGAGTTGGGCAAAATAGGGGTATTTCTTGCGGTCCTGGAAAGTGTAAAGTAGTTCCAACTTGGGAATGTCGGTACGCACCTCTTCCACCTTGTTCATCACGGAGAGGCCTTCCAAAATAACCATCTTGGCATCGCAGTTGCCCAAAATATAACGATAGTCCTCCTTGCTGATGGTGGGGTAGATGGGGACGTCGATGGCACCGATCATGGTGATGGCCATGTCCAAAATGTTCCATTCAGGGCGGTTGCCGCTGATGATGGCTACCTTTTCGTCAGGTTGGATGCCGAGTTCAATCAAGGCGTAGGCCACCTTCTTGGCTAGCTCTTGATACTCTTTGGGACTGTACTTCCTCCAAACGCCGTCCTCCTTGCGTGCCAGAGCCACTTGCTGCTCGGGCCACTTCTCGGGATAAATGGTGAGGATGTCGAAAATTCTCGTTTCTTTTTGCATAAATAGTATTATTTAATGATGATTCTTGTGTTGTGGATATGATTCCCGTCGATGACTTGCAGGTCATAGAGGCCGCTGCGCAACGTGGTCGTGTTGAGCGTCTCCTGGATGACACCGGCGTTGACGTTCTTTTGAGTGCTATAAACGGTGCGTCCCAGGGGATTAACGATACGGATGACCACGATGCCGTCTCCCAGTTGGCTGGCCCTGATTTCAATCCGGTCGCTGGCTGGGTTCGGGAAGACTTCAAGTGAAGTCGTGCTGCTTTCGTCGATGGAGGTGGAGTTGACCACACTGACGGCCAAAGCTGCTGAACTCTCGCTCTCGCTGCACTCGTTGCGGAGTTGATAGCTGATATGGGCCGTGCCTCTGAAGTTGCTGTTCCAACTGACGGTGGCCTGATGGCCTTCAGTCGACAAGGTGCCAGCTTCTTCAGGATCCAATGCCCAGATGAAGTCGGCGGTGGTTTCCATTTCGGCTTGATATACGCTCTGTGTCACCACTCGGGTGTCTATTAGTGTTTCGCCTACGGGCATCTCGGGAGTGAAGTCTGACAATCCCTCGTTGACGGTGATGGTGATGTCGTCGCTTTGCTGCGCGTCGTTGGCATCAGTAGCGGTGAGACTGAGCATCACTTGACCGTTTGCAATGTCATTGACTCCAAAAGAGTAGCCTGGCGTTTCAAGGGTGGGGTCGTCGAAGGTGCCGTCACCGCTGGTGCTCCAAAGGATCTCCTTGGGGAACAGAACGCAGCTGTTGGGCGTGAATACCTCGTCGGAGCAGGATTCCGCATCATCGCCGGCAAAGATATAGAGTTCCTCAGTTGGTGGGAAAAGCAGATGGTCAACCATTACGCAGTCTTCTCCTGCGCTGCCCTGGGCGTTTTTCTTATAAGTGAACCTAATGAGGTTTTGTCCTTCTCTGAGATTGACCGTGACCTGTTCCCAACCGTCCGAGATGCCACTCCACGAACCGACATTGTCATTGTTGACAACCAGTTCCAAAGCATCGCCTTCTTCTGTCGAAGTTTTGTAGGAGAAGGTGAATGTTTCAGGTTGGGCGCTCTTGAAACCGATGGTCAGTTTTCCGCTACCGTTGTCGCTGAGTTCCGGGGAACGCAGACAATAGCCTTCGGTAGCGGTCGCATCTTCGACAATATGCCATTTTTTGGGTCCTGTGCCCATATTCCATTGGATGTTGGAATTGAGTTCCTCATCCTCAAAGTCTTCGGTGGTGTAGCCCAACGAGGCACGGCTCTCAAATTGAATCGAGCGGACTCCGCTTTGTGTCTCCATCACGTAGTCAAGGAAGTTGCCTTTGGGCGCGTTCTCGTGAAGGTTGACTTGGAAGGTCACCTGTGCTGTTTCTCCTGCTTCAAGGGCATCTAAAGGCAATGGGTTCTCGGTAATGTCGAGGAAAGGTGCCTTGAAGCGGAGTTGGTTGGTCAGGTCGAGCGATCTGCTATGGCCACTGTTGGTGATGTCGAAAACCATCATGGCGGTTTCACCTTGGAAGAAGCGGTCAGTTGGTTCGCCCTCAGTGGTGGTGAGATGCACGTTGGTGCAGTTGAGTACGGGAGCATTGATTCTTAAATCAATACTGTCAAGATAGCTGTGGTCGTTGTTGCTCATCTGGAGATAAACCCGGATATTCTCTTGGTCTTCAATGGTTTCGTCGAAATGGACGGTGAAGGCGTTGTTGGCTTGAAGGAGTCCATCGCTGTTGATGGTGCCGAAAGAGGTCTGTCCTTGAAGAATCTCTATTTTGGGATTGTGGCTTGAAAGCGTTGCGCTGATGTTTCCGATGCTCTCTGAACCCACATTGTGGATGCTGACCATGAGGTCACAGGTCTCATTGTAATCGATGGCTTGGTTGCCGTTGCCCGCATGGTCGTTCACTTGTACTGCATCAAAAATCAGATAGGGTCCCTCGGCGGGAATAGTGGTCAGCAGATGTTCGTAACGGTAGTAGTTTTGTTTTGTGATGGTGAGTTTAACCACTGTGCCTGGCACTTGAGGGGTGACTATGACGTTTTGGGTTTGTCCTGTACCATAGTCGAAACCGATGATTTGGTCGTTGACGGAAAGGCAAATAGTGGCGCCTTCGTCAACACTGATTTGGTATCGGTTGGTCCCTGCAACGAGCACGGGAATCATCTCTACATCAAGAGGCTGCGGCACCTCGCTGTAAAGGCTCATATAGGCGTCGCCGTGATGGTGGAAGAGATAATAGGTGATTTCCTTCACATAGTCGTCGGTCCATGAGGATTGACGGAGGAAGTATTTGCCTGCCGCATTGCCGAAGGCGGGACGGATGAAATTGGTTTCGTGTTGTGTGCCGTAGGTGGGCATGAAGTCGGGCCACATATTGTCGTACATGCCCCATACATATACATCGTTAACAAACGAATACGACACTTGTGTTGCTGCTATTAAACCAAGTGCACCGTGTTGGTGACGGTGGAATACTTCGGCGAAGCAACCTTCGCTGTTGAGACCTCCGTAGTTAAACCTTCCCGTCAGGCAGTTGCACGACATGACGAAAGTAAGGTCAGGGTTGACAAGCCTCTTGATGTAGCCGATGCTGTAGCTGGGCTCACCCCAAAGCTCTTCAGCACCATGGTCGCGATGCTGCAAGATGAAAGCACCATTGTTGATTGCTTCGTTAACTTTGTTGCCGGTGCCACTCCAATCGGTGAGATGTGACATGTTGCTGGGAATGTATCCGCAACCGTTGGGGCCAAAGTAGTTCACCACGGTGTTAGTGTTGTCGTAAGTGGACCACCGGCTGCCGGGGTTGCCTTCATAGATGGCGTTGATACGGACGGGCTCTTTGCCGAGTTCATGTTCCCAGAAACCATTGACAATCTCGGAGCACAGCTGGAACCAGCGTTCCAACTGGAAGCCCATAGCGGTGATGGGGTGGTTGTAGAATCCGGGGTTGGTGGGAGGGGTGCGCTCGTAGTCGAGGTCCTTCTTGATTATGTGGTACAACTCCTCATAGTCGCGCCCTGTGATACGTGCCAAGATGATCTCGGGCATGTGGTTGTTGCCCATCACCGCGTAAGCATGGTCGCTGATATAGGGATTGTAGCCGCCGCCACCGGGGTGGTTGTTCATGGTGTAGGAGACCACGCCTTTTTCAGGATCGCTGTCATGATCACCGAGGATGAGCACCGCCGCTGGGGGCATGTCCCAGTTGTTGTAGGCGTTGCGGATGAAGTTGCGGATGGCTTGGCCGGTATTGCCGCCGCACTGGCTCACCGTGAAGACCTCGGTGGGGATCCCTTGCTCGGTCCTGAACTGCTTGATGCTGTCGGCCAACTGCACAAAGTCCTCGTTGTCGGGGGTGATGATGATGTATTCGCAGCCAGTCTCGCGGCTTTCATAGTGCTTGCGGTACTTGGCACCGTAATCCACTTTGGGAAGAACCTCATGGTTGAGGATCATGTCGCCTAATATCTGATCCCACTCTGGGGTGCGATAGCGGATGTCGCCGTATGTACCGTTGCCGCCTTCGATATTCAACTCCAGTTCAAGGTCCTCGTACACTATGAGTTCCTTGGTGACGGGATTGTATTGGAAGGGCATCACGCCAACCTCGACCATCTGCACGCCACGGACAGTCATCGGTTCCGACATCTGGTAGGGCATGGCCGGATAAAAGGCATTACGGCTGTAGATGTCCATGTCCTTATGATACACGGCAGGGGAGTTGTCGTCATCCAGCTGTGGTTCTGGGGCAGG
>JAILBC010000120.1 GCA_024681295.1 Bacteroidales bacterium | reverse complement strand
AAATCGATGGGCGAATACATCGGCGAGGTGAAATGGTGCAACTCTGTGCAGATGGAAATCGCAATGCCTGTAGAGACGCGCCATGGCACGTCTCTACATAATGGGGATGGACTGTGTTTTTTGAATCAGGATGAAGAATTGATTGGCATCAGGGCCGATGTGGTTCGTCCAGGTAGAGACTCGGGACGCCACGTCTCTACGGTGGTTTGCAACCGTCCCCATGGTGCATTTCGCGGCGCGCGCATTTACCGCAACTACGATATTGAATGGCAACGTCAGGTGGAGGCCTCCAAGGGAAATAGGAAGATTGATATTGATTTGGTGTTGACGGATTTGGAAGACGGGTTTGAATTGAGTGGAAAACTGAAAGTGGAAAGTGGAAAGTTTTCAATTATCAGCGCCTCACTTTCCACTTTCCACTCTCCACTCTCCACTCCCAAGATCGTAGCTACCAACCCCGAAAAGGCCCTTGAGAACATCCGGAAAAAACTATCCCAATGGGGTGATACAATTTATAACCCTATAAATATTAATATTCGTTTATCACAACCTTTTTTGATTCCGGCTTCGGTGCTAGGAGAACTGAAGCGAGGACTATTGGCGAAAATGGTGAACGAAAGCTGTCATTGCGAGCGGAACGAAGTGGAGCGTGGCAATCCAGTACTACTGGAAAATGATTTGGGTAATACTGGATTGCCACGTCGCTACGGTTACCTTCCTTCGGTCGGTGAGCCCTTCCGGGGTTCTCGCAATGACGTGGCCGACACTTGCGCTCCTGACGAAATCCCCACCCACCTGATGACCTGCCACCACTGCATCCGCTACGCCAACGGGATGTGTCCCAAAGTCACCGGTAAACCCACTGGACCCTTATATATCCGCAACGGCGAAAACATATTCCCCTTGGAATTCGATTGTAAAAACTGTCTCATGTATGTCTGCAAACCCGAATAAACTATGAACCTTTTTCAACTCTTCAAAAACGTCAGACCTTTTGTGAAGCCTTACAAATGGCTGGTGTTTATAACCTTATTACTTACCTTGATAGGGTCATTGATGGCTCAGGTCAACGCTATCGTGCTCGACTGGACCGTCGACCAGGTCAACGGTCTGGTGACTGCCGGCGTGGAGTGGGGTGCCCAGGCGGTGCGCATCATCACCATCATCTCAGTGGTGTTGCTCGGCAAGGAAATCCTCTCCGCCCTCATCACTTTCGCCCAGAACTACTACGGCGAGCGGATGCGCATTTTCGTCAGCCGTGACCTCGCCCAGAGTGTCATCGAGAAGGTGCTCACCTTCCGCATGGCCTTTTTCAACTCAGGCGACAACGCCACGGGTAAGCTTCAAGCCCGTATCGACCAAGGCGTGAGCAGCCTCTCGCGCACGGTGCAGAACTTCTTTATCGACCTGTTGCCCCTATTCACCTCCGCCGTGTTGGCTCTGATCCTGATGTTCATTGCCAACGTCTATGTGGGATTGGTGGCGCTGGGTATTGTACCCATCTATTTTTGGATTACCTACCGTCAAGCCAAACGCCTCAAAGGCTGGCGTCGTGAGATGCGTAACCACTTGGAAACCAAGAGTCAAGGCATCAAAAATATCATCGACTCCATCAATGTGATCAAGAGCTTCAACCGCGAGCAGATCGAGGGTCAGAAACAGCTCGACATCCAGAATCAGGTGACGGAGAACCAGATGAAGACCCGCAAGGTGGCCTTCTATTACAACGGTATCAAGAGTTTTGTAAAGCAGGTGGGTACCGTGCTGGTCATCATCCTCACAGCCTATCTGGTGTTGATGGGTTATCCCGGCATGACCATTGGTAAGATCATGTACCACGTGATGCTGTTCAGCAACGTCATCGCCCCCATCACCCAGTTGCAGCGTATCTTCGACGATGTGAACGACGCCCTGATTTACGCGGAGGGCTTCTTCGGCATCCTCGACTCGGAGAAGGACATCGAGCCTTCGGGCAGCTACAAGCCGGCAAAGATCTACGGAAAGTTCGAAATGAGCCACGTGGACTTCACCTATCCCAACGGCAACCAGGCCCTATTCGACGTGAACATGACCATCGAGCCGAACAAGATTACCGCGCTGGTGGGTCTTTCGGG
>JAILBC010000110.1 GCA_024681295.1 Bacteroidales bacterium | reverse complement strand
ACGACGACGAAACCAACCTCTACACCAGCACCACCAAATCCTACTCGTTTACCGGTCTCACCCCCGAAACGACCTATACCGCTAAGGTGCGTGGCTACTACAGCGACGGCGAAGACGGACAAAGCGACTGGAGCTTGCCCGTGAGCTTCACACCCACCAACATCTATTCGTTCACCGTGAACGACGGCACCAACACCAATAGCGTAGTGCCTATCTACGGCTATAACGTCGACTTGCTCACCTCAAGCCAGTTCATCATCCCCTCCACCTCATTGACCGACATCACCTACGCCTACCTGCAAAAGATGACCTTCTACACCAGCGCGACCGCCACCAACTGGGGAGCTGCCCAATTCAACGTCTACGTGACCGAAGTGGAAGGCACCACCATAAGCGGCTACAACGACTGGAACACCATGGACCAAGTGTACGCAGGCTCGCTTTCTGTCAGCGACGGCACGATGGTAATCACCCTCGACAACCAATACCAATATCTTGGCGGCAACCTCCTGATAGGCATCAAGCAAACCGTCAAAGGAGGGTCAACCCCCACACCATGGTATGGCATCTATGCTTCAGAAACGGCCTATGCCGGATACGCTAATGACTGGGGCTCGTACGACAACAAATACGGCTTCCTCCCGAAACTTACTTTCAACTACCTCCCCGGTGAAGAACCCACCTGCATGAGGCCAACACAGCTGGCAGTGAGCGACATCGAAAAGAGAGCCGCCACGCTGAGTTGGAGCCAAGCCGACGATGCCACCGCCTGGCAGGTCTGCCTTAATGGCGACGAGGACAACCTCATCGACGTCACCACCAACCCATGCACCCTAGAACTTGAACCCGAAACGCAATACACCGCCAAAGTGCGCGCCAACTGCGGAGAAGGCGACTTCAGCGAATGGAGCAAAGCAGTAAGCTTCACCACCCCCGTGGCTTGCAATGTTCCCACCAACGTCACCATAACCGACATCGATACAGAGACAGCCTTTGTATCGTGGGAAGACACAGGCGAAGATCTTTGGGAGATCTGCATCAACGACGATGAGACCAATATCATCGAATCATGGGGCTATCCAGATCAACTCTACGACCTCAGCCCAGACACGGAATACAGCGTCAAGGTACGCGCCTACTGCTCTGACGAAGAAACCTTTAGCGACTGGAGCACTCCCGTCACCTTCACCACCCTTCCCACTTGCATCGCTCCTACGGGATTGACAGCATCCAACATCACCAAAGAAACGGCCACCCTGACCTGGACCGAAAACGGCTCTGCCTCAGCATGGCAGCTCTGCATCAACAACGAAGAAGACAAGCTCGTCGACGTCACCGCCAACCCCTATACGCTTACCAGCCTCGACCCAGAGACCGCATATTCCGTCAAAGTGCGCGCCAACTGCGGCGACACCGACGGCAACAGCGCATGGAGTGATGCCGTCAGCTTCACCACCCTCGCAGCCTGCTTCGCTCCTACGGGACTGACAGCATCCGACATCACCAAAGAAGGAGCCACCCTGAGCTGGACCGAAAACGGCGAAGCTGAAGAATGGACAGTGGCATACAAGTCAAGCGCTGCAGAAAGCTTCACCGAAGTCGTGGCCTCAACCAACCCCTTCACGTTGACAGGACTCGCCGACGAAACGACCTATACCGTGAAAGTGCGCCCCAATTGCTCCGACGAAGCCATCAAATGGAGCGATGAAATCAACTTTACGACCATCTCTGCCTGCCCGACACCTACAGCCCTCACGGCCACCAACCCAACCCACAGCACGGTCGACCTCAGCTGGACAGGTTCAACAGACGTGGAAAGCTATACCGTGAGATACCAAGTCGCCGCCAGCATCGAAACTCCTTTCATAGAAGATTTCGAGGAGGAGACTTCCTATGACAACTGGAATGCCTACGGCGTGGTGAATAACAATACTGGAGACCGTTTTGGCAGAATAACCCAAGCTGCAAGAACAGGATCCTACGGATTCTCCTTTTCTTCCTACACTTACGCCACCGACTACAACCAATATCTGATCTCTCCTGAGCTGAACGCGACGGGCAACCTGGTTTACTATTATAAGAGATCATCCTCCAATGGCGTGGAAAAATTCAAGGTGGGTTATTCTACTTCAAGCAACGACTTGAATGACTTCACCTGGAGCGCCGAGATCAAAGCATCTTCAGACACTTGGGAGTCCAACACGTTGTCGCTGCCAGAAGACGTAAAATACATCGCCTTCCACTACTATTCCAACTTTGCTTATCAACTCTTCATCGACGACATCACCATCGGAGCCTACGAGGTTCCCGCTGGCGATTGGATGACCGCCACGGCAAGCCAAGCCAACACTCAACTCACCGGCCTCGCTGCCAACACAACATACAACGTCCAGGTGAAGAGCAATTGCTCAGATCCTGAGGTATGGAGCGATGTCACCAGCTTCACCACTGCTGAAGCCTTCACAGGCAAGACCTTCGTCACCGAAGGAAACTGGGACGTGGCTGCCAACTGGAATCCAGCAGGTGTGCCTACCATCGAAGATAACGTCATCCTGGCTGCCAACGCTACCATCCCCTCACGCGTTGTGGCCGCTGCTAACCAAATCACCACTGGTACCTACACCCTCACCATCGCCGACGGCGGCCAACTCCAAACCAAAACCAACGTCACTGCCACAGTGCAAAAGGCCATCACTGGCTATGGCAGCGCCAATGCCAACACCAACAACGGATATGTGTTGATCGGAAACCCAACGACTACAGCCTACAATCCTGAGCTTGCAGGCCTCACCACAGGCAACTATGACCTCTACCAATTTGACGGCAGTGGAGGTGATGATGAAAAAGAATGGAGAAACTATGAAACAACGCCATTCACAATGTCGGATAATATCGGCTACCTCTATGCCAACGAAGCAGATGTAACCCTTAGCTTCACTGGCGAAGTGAAAGCCAGTTACAACGCCACATCAACATATTATGCAGTCAACCTTGCTGATTACGACTTCGGTTCATGGTGGGCTTATGCCAACCCATTCGTGTGTGATGCCTACCTCAACACCACATCAACCGCAATGGCATTCTACAGAATGAACGGCGATGGCAACGGTTTCATCGCCGCTATAGGCGCCATCGCCCCAATGGAAGGTATTTTCGTCCAATGCTCATCCGAGTTCGACAGCTTTGACTTTACTACAACGAGTGCCAAATCAAACTCCAGCCTTCTGAACATCAACCTGAGCAAGTCGGCCCGCAGCGCCCAGGTCACTGACCGCGCCATCGTCCGCTTCGGCGAAGGCAACAGCCTCGAGAAATTCTGCTTCAGCGACAACACCGCCAAGGTCTACATCCCACAAGACGGTACCGACTACGCCGTGGTCAACGCCGGCAACATCGGCGAACTGCCTGTCAACTTCAAGGCCGAAAGCAACGGCAACTACACCCTCAGCTTCAACAACGAAGAAGTCGAGTTCAGCTACCTCCACCTCATCGACCACCTCACCGGCGCCGACGTCGACCTCCTCGCCAACCCGAGCTACAGCTTCGAGGCCAAGTCCACCGACTACGCCAACCGCTTCAAGCTGGCCTTCAGCACCGGCACCAGCGCCAACGACGACGACTTCGCCATCGTCAGCAACAACAACCTCAAGATCTTCGGCATCGAAGGTAACGCCACTCTCAAGGTCATGGACCTCAACGGTCGTACCATCAGCACCGAGAGCTTCAACGGCAGCTACGACAAGACCTTCAACCTCAGCAGCGGCATCTACATGATCCAGCTCATCCAAGGCACTGAAGTCAAAACCCAGAAAATCGTCCTTTAATTGAAAATTCTCCTTTAATAATTCTTAAGTCAAAAAAAAGCTAACAGCTGAACAGCTAAAAGCAACAATCATACATGAAAAAGCTAATATTAACTTTATCCATCGTCTTAGGGCTGAGCGCAGCTTCCTTCGCACAGGGTGGACTCTTCAAACGCGGTGACGTCAACGAAAAACAAAACAGCGAGTCCAGTGGACTGGTGACCCCAGGTCTGCCGAACCACGACATGGACGGCAACCAGCCAGCACCCCTCGGCGGCGGAGCCGCCGTCCTCATCACCCTCGGCGCAGCCTACGCCCTTACCAAAAAACGCAAAGACTGATACCTCATCCTCATCGGATAACCCATAAGCACAGCTAGACCTGTGACTACAACCCCGAAAGCCCTCTGACTTTCGGGGTTTTGCTTTTCACAAAAACAACACCCATATCCACCATCTTTTTCCACCAAAAAAAATGACAATCTCTCAGAATTATTTGGTAACTTTGCCGTTTCACCAATGGATTGACACAATCATCACCTATGACATCTAACGCAATAGGACATATCACCCAAGTCATCGGCCCCGTCGTCGATGTCTACTTCGAAGGAGGCGACCACGTCCTTCCCCAAATCCACGACGCCC
>JAILBC010000031.1 GCA_024681295.1 Bacteroidales bacterium | reverse complement strand
TAATAGAACTGCTTGCCCGAGAGCTTCGGGAGCATCTCCAAAGGAAGATAGACCTCCTTGCCGGTCAAAGCGGAGGCAGCCTCTACGGTCTTGATATCCTGGATGGTCACATAGAACTTGTCGCCACTGCACGAGACCTTCTCCACAAAGAAAGGCGTCAGCACCTTATTAATCTCAAGAAGGAAGAACTTCATGCCGCGGTATTGCGAGGGGTCGTCGACATCAAGCCTAATCGTCACCTCACCCTTAATGCCGTGGGTCTTCGCCACGCGACCCAGATAAAAACATTCTTCTTTTGTCATTTTTTCACCTTGTTTTCCCTGCAAAAATAAGAGAATTTTCTATTTTTGCGAAGCAAAAGAAAAGCAATGCACGATTTTTTGGATTTGTTTCTGGACGTACTACGCAACAGCTTCCTGATCACGGGATTGGTCATCATCATGATGCTGATGATCGAATATATCAATATCCACTCGGAAGGCCGTTGGTTCAGCCGTCTTCGCCAACACCGCTTCGGACAAGTGGTGCTGGGTGCCGGACTGGGCATCATCCCTGGCTGCATGGGCGGTTTCGCCGCCGTGTCGATGTACTCGCACAAACTGCTGAGCTTCGGCGCCCTGGTGGCCATGATGATCGCCTCCTCGGGCGATGAGGCCTTCGTGATGCTGGCCATGATCCCTAAAGAAGCACTAATCCTCACAGGGGTGTTGTTCGTGATTGCCATCCTAGTGGGCTGGATTGTGGATCTCCTTTCTAAGAAAAAAGCATCGGAGAAAGACTGCTGCGAAGAAGGATTTCAGTTACATCATGAGGAACACCATCACGGTACCGTCACAGAAAAGCCCAGCTTCAAGAATTTGAAGCACGCCAGCGCCGAACGCATCGCCTTGCTACTAGGTGTGGTGATCTTCATCATCGCCCTGGCCTTCGGACTGCTAGAACATGACCATGAACACGAGCACGAAGCCGCCGAGATGGCCAGCCACGTGAACATCTTCGACGAATACTGGCTCAACCTCATTTTTGCCGTGGTGAGCCTCTTCGCCGTGTGGTTCATCGCCACCGCCAGCGAGCACGTGGTGAAGGAACACCTCTGGGAGCACGTCATCCGCAAGCATTTCCTGAGCATCTTCCTCTGGACCTTCGGTGCCCTGATGGTCATCGAGATCGGACTGCATTACCTCGACATGGAGTCGTGGATCAACTCCAACATCGTCTGGATGATCCTGCTGGCCGTGCTGGTGGGCATCATCCCTGAGTCGGGGCCCCACATGCTCTTCGTGACGCTCTTCGCTACTGGCATGGTGCCCTTCTCGGTACTGCTGGCCAGTTCCATCTCACAGGATGGACACGCCTCCCTCCCACTGCTGGCCGAGAGCAAGCGTAGCTTCGTCAAAGCCAAAATCATCAACGCCCTTGTAGCGGCGGTATTCGGATATCTCTGTTATTTTATCGGATTCTAACACCAAACGACCATGAAAATCATCCTCGCCACCGACTTCAGCAAAGAAAACCAGATGCTGGTGCCTTACGCCCTCGACCTCCTGAAAAGCACCGGAGGCAGCATCGTACTGTTTCACGCCTACATGGATCATTTTGAAGTGATCGACGCCAAGAACAATGCGGAAAAGGCGATGAAAGAGAGCATCGATTACCTGAACGATGAGATTGCCAAGCAGGGACTCAAGGACATTGAGATCACCCCCATGCTGATGGACGGCTACCCCGAGGAGGAGTTGCTGCGCCTCACCCATGACATCAAGCCGGATTTGGTGGTGATGGGCACCCGCGGCCGTGGCAAGAAGAAGTTCCTCGAAGGAAGCATGTCGAAGAGCCTGATGAGCAAGTCGCCCGTGCCGCTGCTCTCCATCCACGAGGAATACCAGTACAAACCCAACAATGAGGTTTTGTATGTTACAAACTTCGATAAAAGTGACGCATCGTCTATTGCAAAGATCTTCGAGATCCTGAAGCCCTACAAGCTACATCTCCATGTGGTGAGTTTCGTGATTGACGGCGAGCCCAACAAAGCCGCCAAGGCGATGAAGAACCTCGAGGAGACCTTGAAATACATGAACCTTAACGGAGAGATATGCTACAAGCTGGTATACAACAGCAGTCCCCGCGATGCCATGAAGGCCTATTGCAAGGAAAACAACATCAGTCTGGCAGCGTTCATCCCCCACCGCAAACACCTCTATCACCTCTTCTTCAAGGATAAGGTCACGAAGAATGACTTCTTCGATTTACACATTCCGTTATTGGTTCTTCCCAGAGCCTAAAAAAAGCGCCCCATTGGAGCGCCTTTTTCATGATTATCCGCACCCCCATCGGGGTGGCATGTCGGCTAGAATCGTATCGTCAGATTTCCCATTACATTGAATCCTGCCATCGGGATGAAACCAATCTGGTAGTAGCGGTTATCGTTGGGATGGCCATAGCTGTCGCAGATTGCCGAATACACCCACCCGCTGGCGGCATAACGCTTATTGAAGACGTTGTTGAAATTCACCCGGAACACGGTTTCCTTCACCACCTTTTTCGGCTTCAAGCTATAGCTCAAACTGACGTTCGACACCGAATACCCAGGCAGTGAACGGTCGAGATTCTGTGTATTGTCAAGATACATTCTTGAAACATAATTGCTATGCCATGTAGCGGCAAATCCCTTGTGATGGAAGGTCACGAAACCGTTAACGATAGCCGAAGGTGAGAAAGCCAAGGTCGAGTTGTCATAATGGATGGTGGTGGTACCATTGTCCCAATCTTCAACTACCTCGTCGAAGTCCTTGATTTTGTTCTGGCTCAAAGCCGCGTTGGCCTCAATCGTCAACCATGGCGTGGGATTCACACCCGCTTGCAGTTCCACACCCATCCGGTACGAATCCTTGATGTTGGTGGTCAAGGCCTCGCCGATGTCGCTGACAGCACCCGTCTGTACAAATTGGTCGGTGTAGTCCATATAATAGAAGTTGGCGCCGGCCTGCCAGATCGTACCATCATAGTTGTAACCCAATTCATAATCAAGCAACTGTTCTGGTCTGGGGAAAGGATAGGAACCGTTGTCGGTAAAGTTGTTGCGCTCTGGTTCGCGATGGCTCATGGCCACGGAAGCGTAGGCATGGTGATTGTTCAGTTCCCAAGAAATACCACCTTTTGGGTTGAAAAAGTGGTATTGTTCATTGACAAGAAGTTCCTGGTTCACAAACAGTCCTGCGTCGTTCTTCACAAATTTGTCGTTGATGCCATTGGTCTTATAATCCACATAACGGTATTGAAGATCACCGAAAACCGTCCATTGGTCAGTAATATTGAAGGCAGCCTTCACAAAGGTGTTTCCATCGAGTTTGCTGGCATCGGAGTCGTAATACTGATAATCGCCGTTGGCGAGATAGGTTTGAGCGATCTCTTCATTGGCAATGTAGTTGATGTATCCAAAGTGGTTCCCTTTGAAATGCTGCAAGGCGACACCACCGATCACATTCCAGCTGTCATCTTGATAATTGAGATTCCAAATCCCACCGTAGGTATCTTGCCTTAATCCCTTTTTACGCACCGCATCCGATTTCACGGGCTTGCCGTCTTCCTTGAACACATTGATGCCGAATTTCTCTGCCAGTTTGTTATTGTAGCGGAATTCCTCGTAATAGCCATAACCGTAGGTGTAATGCAGCGATGCCGAGGTTTTCCAATGGTTATTGATCTCCCAAGTCGCTGTCAGGATGTTATGATCTTGCCAGAAATTGTCGGTGGTACGATCCCAAAAAGATCCATCGTTCATCTGGTAGCGCTCGGTGACATAGTGGCCATTTTCATCTTTCAGGAAATCACCGTTGTCATCATAAACAAGATGTTCATACAGTGAATTGTATTGACCAAGGCCGACCCTAACCATATCTTCGTAGGTCTTGATGCCCGTATTGGCACCGAAAGTGCCGTCCATCAAACTGAGGTCATTGTCGCCCGCGGTGACACCATTCCAAGCTTGACCGGTGTTCTCGAAGTTGCCGATGTTCTTATAGCGCAGTTGGAAATTCTTGTTGGTGTAGGTGATGCCACCATAATAGCTGCCACTACGGCCCTTGGTGCCGTGCATGAAGCCGTCGGTACTGGTTTCATGATAGGCCCCGTCGATGACAAGATGGTTCCAGAGAAGGCCTGTTGACGCTTTGGCACCAAAGTTCAAAGTGTTGAACGAACCGTATGAACCAGTAATTTCAGCACTTGGAACCAGTGAAGGAGCCGCCGTTGACATGGCCACGGTACCGCCAAAGGCACCATCGCCATTGGTGGAGGTGCCTACGCCACGTTGGATCTGCACATTGCCCAGCAAGGCACCATAGCTGTTCATATTCGCCCAAAACACACATTGGTCCTCAGGTGAATTCAACGGCACCCCATCGAGGGTGACATTGATGCGGGAGTCACCAGCACCACGGATACGCATGTAAGAGGTGCCTGTGCCCACACCGTTTTCGCTCCAGGCAATGATGCCCGGGGTCTTTGAAAACAAGAAAGGCAATTCCTGACCAGTTTTTGAAAAATCGTTCAGTTCCAGTTTGTTGACGTTGCTGACCGCAAAAGGCGCGTTTTTTTGGACGCGGACACTGCTCACCACCACTTCGTTCAACAATTCAAAATGGGAGGTGTCAATCGTAACATCATTTTGTGCCTTCACGCCCATAGCGGCGATCATGGCAGCCAAGGTTAAAAAAACTCTTTTCATTTAGATCTCTTTGATTTAAAGTTAGTTATAAATATTAAATCAATAGAGGACATCTTGAAGAAACTCATTTCCCTGTATCGGCATTATCCGTATCAGGTGCAAAGGGTTTGATCTCAGCCTGTTTTTCAACTGCATACGCAGATAAGGCACCCCTAATTGATGGCGCAAAGATAAAAAAAAGTGGAAAGTGGAGAGTGGAAAGAGGAAAGTTTTTTTAGCGGAGCGCAAAGGTTCCACACCCCATCGGGGTGCCACATCGGTAGATCAACAATCAACCGCCAGAACCCTCCGCACCCCATCGGGGTGCCATATCGGTAGATCAACGATCAAACGCCATAACCCTCCGCACCCCATCGGGGTGCCACGTCGGTAGGAATTTGGCGCCCCTCAGGGGCGCCAAATCGGTGTTTAATGGGTTGCTTTAAGGAAGCTGTAGCGTTTTCCAAGGTCGAGATGTTCCGCCACGAAATCACTGGGATATTCGACGGTGTAATCCACCACCTTGTCATCCTTCTCAACCGGGGTGATCACAGGGTTGATGAAGCCGCCGTAAGGCTTCAGGCCGAGGGCATCGTAACGCTCCTTGACTTCCTTGTGAAGCTCTGGATCGACCTTCACAGCGTACTTCTCAACAAGTGCCTTGCCCGCAGCGTAGTCGCCTTCGCTCTTGATGCGCTGCACCTCAGCAAGAAGCTCGCCAAAGAGACCGCGAAGCGCCTCGAAGTCGTTGATGACGAAATAGGTCTTACCGTTCTCCACTTTCTTCTCGATGACATTGTTGGCCATGCCCTTCTCATAGCACCACTCGGCGATGAGCTTGCGGTTCTGCATGTGCGACTCGGTGACGTCCTTGCCCAGTTCCACACGGGCCAGCTGCGACATCATGCCGTTGCGGATGTAACCGCAGAACTCAGCCTTGTAGGCCTCCATGTCAGGCAGCACACCCAATTCCACCATCTTCGGATCGGCCAGATAATACAGGCCAAAGAGGTCGGCACGGGCTTCTTCGAGGGTAGAACTGAACTCCTTCAAAGCGCCAGGTTGGGTACCTGGAAGCAACTTGCCGGAGCCATGGCCGAGGCACTCGTGCAAGGTGGTGTGGAGGATGTCGGTCTCAGAGCCATATTTCTTGCAGAGTTCCACTTCCTCTTCGGAATAAGCGAACTCCTTCAGGGCACTCTTCGGGCATTCCTCGGCAGCCTTGTCATAAGCGATCATGAGGTTGGTGATGGTGACCGACTTGGAGCCGTAGTCCTTGCGGATCCAGTCGGCATTAGGCAGGTTGATGCCAATCGGGGGCGACGGGAAGCAGTCGCCGCCAAGGGCGGTGACGATGATGCTCTTGGCCGAGACGCCCTTGCATTCCTCTTTCTTGAAGCGGTTGTCTACAGGCGAATGATCCTCGAACCACTGGGCGTTCTCGCCGATGATGGTGGAGCGCTTGGTGGCCTCGAGATCCTTATAGTCTACGATGGACTCCCATGTGGCTTTCATTCCCATTGGGTCGTTATAATCTTCGATGAATCCGTTGACAAAGTCGATGTGAGACACTGAGTCCTGCACCCAGGCGATGTTGTATTCATCCCAGGTCTTGAGGTCTCCAGTCTGGTAGTAGCTAATGAGTTTGCGGGTGTAGTCGCGTTGGATGTCGTTTTCGGCGACTTCGTTGGCTTTCTCGAGCCAGCCGATGATGGCCTGAATGGCTTCACCATAGAGACCGTCGGCTTTGTAGACGTCCTCGTGAATGCCTTTCTTGTCTTTCACCAGTTTGGAGTTCAGGCCGTAGGAAATGGGTGTGACGTCGTTGGGCTTACGCATCTTATCGTAGAACTTCTCCACTTCTTTCTTGGTGATGCCACCTTCGTAGAAGTTGACGGCGGAGTTCTTGATGATGTCCTCTTCGCTGCTGCGACGCATTTTATACAACTCTTTGTCAAAGACAACTGGGGTCAGGAAAGCGACGAATTCGTCCACTGTCTCGCCCTCATTCAAAGGAAGAAGTGTAGCATCGCTTCCCTTGATCAGTTCGGCGAAGTAGGCTTCGGTGATTTCGGGGAAGAACTTGTCTTCGGCATAGTGGTGATGGATGCCGTTGCTGAAGAAGACCCGTTTGGCGTAGACCACAAAACTATTGAAATCTTCGCACTCACGGTCACCTTGATAAGAATTGAGCACCGCCTCGATGGTTTTGCGGATGCAGAGGTTGTACTTGAAGTTTTGGTCGAACAGGATGTCGCGTCCGCAGCGGGCAGCCTCGCTCAGGTAATAGAGATAGGCTTTCTGTTGCAGGGTCAACTGGTCCCAGTCGTTGAGCTGGTAACGCATGATGCGCAGGTCGGCAAATTGGTCCACAAGGAACTTGAATTCCTCTTTCGGTTGTGGTTCTTTCATTTATTATTATATTGATAGTTCCAATCTGAGATAGTTTAATGAGCCACCTGTACCAGGCGTACCGAAAAACCGTTGTAAGAGAAGTCGATAGCCTGAGGATACAAACCTGAATCGAAAATGGAAACACAGTTAGCGCGGGAGTCACTGTATTTTGTAGACGACCAATAATGGCCACTGCTTTCTGTGTTGAGGACATCCGAACCCAGACGGTAGCCGGCAGTTGGCAGAAAAACGGCGCCATGCTGCTCAATCATTTCCCATTGCTCTAATGAAATCGGATTGTTTTCGTAATACACATTCGTTGTATTGGGGAAATTCAGGCTGAAATAGCTGCCGCTCCAGTCATCAGGCAGAATAATCACGCCGTTCACCTCACCCACTCTGGCTTTAGCAAATCGGATACCCGATGGTGTGGCTCGCATTTCGAAGATGTAGTCCCACTCTTCCGTCGTCAAGGTGCGCCATAGATTCTCCGTGTTGCCGCCGTTGGCAATGGCATTGTAACCCCAATCGGCCTGACCGGTCTGATCATTGAGATTGAACTTATCGTTGCCGTAAGCATAATAGTCGTTGTATGTGATGCTGGTGCTCCAGGGTTGATAACAATGACCACCATGGTTGTAGCCGCTTGTGCTCCAGCCGAAAAGGCTGACGATGTTCTGGTTGGCATAGCCCTCTCCCACATCTTGTCCAAGGGTTTCTACCATGTCGTA
>JAILBC010000030.1 GCA_024681295.1 Bacteroidales bacterium | reverse complement strand
TCCATCAAAAACGCCTTGCCTGGAGGCCACAACGGTATTGAAATAGCCGACCATCCAGTGGAACACGAAGAGGCCTATCGTACCAGGCACCAACAACTTACGGGTACGAGCCTTGAACCACTCCTTGGCCGACTGGTTTTGCAACGCATAACGGGCGCTGACACCAGCAAGCAAAAAAAGCAACGGCATAAACCAAGGATAGAGTATATACATCACAATATCCTGATACTGCTTGCACTCCGGATATTCGCCGAATCCGCCGATGCCACCGAAAACCCCCTTGTTGTTGTAAAAATAAAAGACATGATAAATCAGCACCAGGAGCACCGTCACCCAGCGCAGATTGTCCATCCAATGTTTGCGTTCCATGATTAATCCTCCCCTAAAACTTCATTAATCTTGTCTTGAAACACATCGGTTTTCAAAATGGCCATACCTTTTTTGTCACCGAGTACCAATAAACTGTCGCCTGCTTTGATGCCGTAAATTTCACGCGCATCCTTGGGAATCACAATCTGTCCGCGGTCGCCCACTTTGACGACCCCGAAAATGTATTTGCCTTGTTCTTCAAACATGATTTTTGTGTTTTATATGAAAATTCATATTTTTTGCAAAAATACATATTTTTTTACAAAAACAACAAAAAAAGCAGTTTTTATAAAAAAAGGACCCCGCAAGAATGATTTCCTACGGGGTTGATATAAAAATAGTCGTCGGCTCTCTTTTAATAGAAGGGAAAGAAGAAGAAAAACGCCGCGGCCCGTTCACGGGGGATGCCTTGGGCTTTGCCGATGCTGGAGCCGGAGCTGTTACGCACGGTACCGTCACTTTCGATCTTGCCGATGCTGGAACCGGAGCTGTTACGCACGGTGCCGTCGCTTTCGATTCTGCCCATGCTGGAACCTGAACTGTTGCGGATGGTGCCGTCCCTGTCGATCCTACCGATGCTGGAACCAGAACTGTTGCGGATGGTGCCGTCGCTATCGAACCGACCCACGCTGGAGCCGCTGGAGTTGCGAATGGTACCGTCATTTTCAATCTTTCCGCAGCTCGAACCGCTGCTATTGTATACGGTCTGGGCGCTTGCGGCCGAGACCATCATGATGGCTAGGGCCAGAAACATCATTCTTAGAGCTTTCATCTTGCTTTCTTTTTATGGTTTGACAAATTGCGGTTTCAATAGTTATCAAAAACCATTCCAACCATCAAAGGTCGATGGTCGGAGGCTTCGGGCTCGTTGATTACATGCGATTCAAGCGTTCTTGCAGAGTGCGTGTTGAAGATGGCGATGTAATCGATGCATTCTTGGGGATGATCGGCAGGGAAAGTGGCTTCGACGTCTGAAAGGATGGTGAAATGTTTTTTCAACTCCCGAAGCAACTCCGAGTCGGGAAGGTCGTTCCAGTCACCGGCAAGGATAAAAGGCTTCTGCCAGCGTTGTGCCTCTTCGACGATTAAGGGAACCGAGGCCAAACGACAGGTGTCCTCAAGGTCGAGGTGGGTGCAGGCGATCACGTAATCGCTCAGTTCCACTACCAGCAACACACGGGGCTCGTCACCGGGCAAGGGGATGCGTTTGGTGCTCAGAGGTTGTTCCTGGGTGAGAACCCCAACGCCATACTTGCCTCCATTGTAGTCAATGGCAGCACCAAAAACAGGATGATAGGAGGTGCGGCTGGCCAATTCGCCCAACTGATCACACTGATGGCTTCGGCCCGTCATACTATCCAACTCCTGAAGAAGCACAACATCAGGCTGTTGCTGGTTGATCGCCGTGGCAGTTCGGTCATAGTCCACTTTGAGGTCCATGCCGGCACAGTGGCGCACGTTATAAGTCATCACCTTGGCGATGGGATGATAGGCGATGGTTGAACTCAAATGATATCTACCGCTTCCGTATGTCTTTGTCTCATAGCCATTTGTAGTAGGTAACCAGACTTCGGCGGTGGTGTTGGCAGGAATCACGATGTCCCACTCGAAATGGTCTTTGTCGCATTTCCAATTGCTTTCGATATGGCCTGAAACAGAGTTGTAGGAACAGTTGACAAAGTCCAAGCCGTCGATGGGGTAAGGCTTGAGTTGAATTTTGCTATAGCCAGGTTTCAAAGCCCGTATGCCGCCGAGGTATTCGTATTCCCACAGGATGAGGTCGCCAAGGAGCATCACGTGGTTTCCGCTGTTCATGGAGGGGTCGGCGGTGTTGCCATTCCACAATTCCCAGATGGTGGTGGCGCCGTTGCGGACCATGTAACCCCACGAGGGATAACTGTCGTTGGCAGCAATCTTGAAAGCGAGGTCGCCCCGGCCGAACTCGGTGAGGCAACGCATCAGCTGTTGTATGCCGACCACGCCGGTGCTGACGTGACCATGGCATTCGTTCTCGGTCTTGTCGACGATGTTGTTGAACACTTGTTGTTGAAGATCCTTGGGTGCCATCCCGAACTGCAAGGGCAGGATGTTGGCGGTGACGGTGTTGTTGCCGTAATAGCAGTGGGTGTAGTTGAAATACTTTTCGTTGAAGGCGACGGTGGCGTTGGCGATCTCTTCGTTGAAATATTGGATATCTTCGGGGAGGTTTAAAACCCCAGCGAACTTGGCCATCTTACCGCAGAGGTAGCAGTAGAAAGGTGTGGAGAGCAGTGGACTGTCGGTGATGCGCTTCGGGTCGTTGGAGTGGATGAGTTCGAGGCTCTCAGGCGGCATGCACCAGTCGCCGTAAGTGTCGCGGTGGATGATACCATCGTCCTTCATGTACTGGTTTTTCATGTGGATCAGCCACTTTTTCCAGGCATCGTAGTGCTGGCGGATAGGTTGATCATCGCCGAAACGGGTATAGACCATGTCGGTGGCGGTGATCACGGCGCCTGGCCAGGTGAGGTTGTCGGTGTAGCCGCGCCAGTATGGCGGAATCACATTGGGCAAGGAGCCGTTATCCCATTGGCTGTCGTCGGCATCATTTAGCCACTTGGCGTAAAGCTGGTGGTTGTTGAAGATGTACGACTCGCCGTAGTTGCCCGTAGTTCGGTCGCCGGTCCAGCCCATGCGTTCGTCGCGTTGCGGGCAGTCGGTGGGCATACTTCTGTAGTTGCCCCTTATTCCCCAATAAGCGTTGTGATACACGGCGTTGACGACCTCGTTGGAGCACTCAAATGAGCCCGTCACGGGCATCTCGTCATAAATCACCCAGCCTTCGAAGTCGTCTAACGATGGTTTTTGGCGGAGGCCAGAGATTTCCACATATCGGAACCCGTGATAAACGAACGCTGGATGCCACTTTGCACTTTCCACTTTGCACTTTCCACTTACATACCGGTCCGTGGCCTCTGCGCTCCGAAGGTTGGCCGTGTAAAGCAGACTATCTGGAGTCAGCAATTCAGCGAAGCGCAGCGTGATGGTATCACCACTTTCCACTTTCCACTTTCCACTCTCCACTTCCAACACTCCCACCATGTTCTGACCCATATCCAAACACCATTTGTCGCCTTTTTGGAACATCGCAACAGGCTTCAGTTTCTCCATCACGGTGATGTTCGGGTTGGGCTGGGCTGTCAACAACCCTTCGGGAGCCTCCACTAACTCAGCCTGGAGCCAATCGTCATCGTCATATCCCGGTGAAGTCCATTCGCCAAGTTCAAAGTTCTCGTCGTAGGTCTCTCCGTCGTATTCATTGGCGGTACGAATGGGACCTTGATTGGTGATTTTCCATGTCTCATCACTCTTAATGATCTCCTTGCGCCCATCCTGATAAGTGATTTCCAGCTGAAGAATCATTCTAGGTGTGCCAAAATTTGGCACATGCTCGGGACCATCCCAGCCGGAGGGATTTACTTCCTTATGCCGGATAGCCGTGTAGCGACCGCCTTCAAGGATGACACCGATGGCATTAGCGCCCTCGGTGAGCATTTCGGTTACGTCGTAAGTGTTGAAATACACCCGCTTGGGAAACCACGAAAGGGTAGGCTTCAGCAACTCCTCGGGAGCGACTTCGGTGCCGTTCAGGAAGGCACTGTATTGTCCCATACCACTGACGTAAAGCCTGGCCTGTTGCACTTCACTGCCGAGTCTAAATTCTTTGCGAAGATACCTTGCCGCCACCCGGGTGTGACCAAACAAAACGTCATCCTCAAACTCATGGCCAATCCACCTTGCTTGCCAATCTTCTTGATTCAGCAAGCTGATCTCAAATGACTGAATCTCGCTCTCCACTTTTGTTTTATGGCCTCCGTTTGAAGTCACCGTCGTGATGACTTTCCAATAGGCTTGGTCTCGACTCTTCAATGCTTTTCCTTCGTAGGGAATATATAGCATCTGGTTGGAACTCACCTCTTTGGAATCCCATAAATCACCAATGCCCTTCTGGGCATTCTCCAACGTAGAAGCCACAATGATGCGGTAGCTCGTCTGCACCACGTTCTGCGCTTCGGTCTCGTAGTTCCAACTAAACCTTGGTTCCGCCGTGGCCAAAGCCTGCGGATAGAATTGCTGCTCCACGTTGGGGTTAACGATGCTCACCTCTATTTTGCCGCAGGAGGCAAGACAAAGCATCGCAACAAGAAAAAAGAAAAGGCGTTTCATGAATCTTTATTCCACCTTCTGTAGCCGGAACATCATGTTCTCGATGGTGTGGTCATCCACCTGCTTGATCTCTTCCCAGGGACCGACCGCCTCGCCGAGCACTTCACCCTCGGCACCTGTGTCAGCAAAAAGCTTGTCACCTTCCACTTTCCAGTGGTTCTCACCAGTCACCATCTGACCGTCTCGCAAGGTGATCTCACCTGCAGCCACGGCCTCGTCGATCTCTTCCTGGCTGACGTCCTCGGGCAGCGGCGACAACATGGTCAAACTACCGTCTTCTTCAAACAGAAAGATGGTTTTCGCAAACATCTGGGCCTCTTCGTCAGCGTCCTCGCGGGCTAATAAATCCGAGACTTTGGTCCAAATCAATCCTTTTTCCTCGTCAAATTGCATGACTTCAGCAACTTGCCATTTTCCAATTAAATCCATCATGGTTTGTTCTTTTTAGAATTAACATGTGCAAACTTAACAATTTATCTTTATTTTTGTCAAGTTTTTTTTCAGCCATGACCCCGAAATACGACACCTGTTTCTTCGAACGTTATGCGATGTACTCGCTGGAGGCGCTGCTGGGCGAACGGTATTCCCATCTGGTGAATGCCGACAGGCCGGACCTTCAAGATGTGGAACAGGGCATCGGCATCGAGGTGACCCGTGCCATCACGGAGGACAAAAACGTAGCCAATTCGTTGATCAATGAGATGGCGGGTCGGCCAGTGAAAGAGGTGAATGAAGATTTGCTGAAGATCCAGGAAAGCGGCTACTCCTACGGTCTGGACCTCAGCTACTCCGTGGGCTCCAACGAGTATAACTACTGGGCACTCGCCCTGCCCATGAAACGCATCCTCCAAAGTAAACTGTGGAAGGTGAACAACGGCTTTTACGGTGATTATAAGGAGTTTGGCCTCTATGTCTTTACTAAATATGATTTAGTTGCCGACGAAGTGAACGAAATCATCGGCTTTATGATGGAAGCCCAACAAGACAAGGCTTTCCGTTATCATCACCTTTTTATCTCACAGATTGAGACGCTATTCGATTGCGACCTCCTTCAAGGGGATTTTGACTGTTTCCCGATTGACTCGAGGACGAGACGTTCGTTTTATTATCGTTCAATCAAGGGTTGATTCGTTCAAAGATTCTTTCTTTTCCTTCGCCATTGGGTTCGTCAACGATTAATTCGATGATATTGTGATTATTGACATTATCCATCACAATAGCGGTACGGTAATCTTTCTTCAATGCGGTCAACTTGATGTTACGCATGGTGAGACCATCGACATGTCGGACGAAGAAACCCCAGGCGGGCAGCTCCATATGCTGTGAGAACTCAGGATAGGCTTTGGGCATCTCGGGAACTTTATCCAATTCATCGAGACCCACATGGGCGTAATGCGGATCACCGCCGCCGGGGAAGACGATTTCAATATTCTCCAAGGTGACGTTCTTGATCTTGCTGTCTTTCAAACCGATGATGCCGCAGGGCGATATATTGCGGGGCAGGTCCTCGACGGGACCTTCGTATTCGTAGCCGGCATCGGGCTTGGTGGCGGCCACCTCGGCATAAAGGTTTTTAATGGTGATGCCATCCATAAAGCTCTGCTTGTCGCGACGGGCACCGATATTGAGATAGATGGCGTTGCCCACGTTGAGGGCATGGAGCGAGTCCACCAGAATGTTCTCGCAGATGCCTCCGTCCACGCTCTGGATGGTGATGGCGCTTCGGTAGGTGTCGTACACCACATTGTTGATGATCTTCACGTTCTTGAATCCTCCTGCACCCATAGTACCAAACTTGATGCCGCTGGCAGAACTTCTAGCGGTACAGTTGCGAACCTCTACGTTCTGACACAACTTTTTGGCACTGTGCGACTTAAGGCAGATGGCGTCGTCACTGGCGTTGATATAACTATTGGTTAAAAGGAAGCCATCACAGTCCACGATGTCGATGCCGTCGTTGTTCCAGAAGGCGGTGCTCTGCACCCTTACGTTGTTCACTTTCACGTTCTCGCACTGGTCGTACATGCACACCCAATTGGCGGCATCACGGAAGGTGACGTTATCGACTTCCACGTTCTTACACTCCCTAAACAAAAGCAATCTTGGACGGAATCCTTCGCCTACACGGTCGTTGCTGAGTTTATCCTTCATCAGGCCTTTGTGAACCAAGTCGGTGCAGTTGTTGCCCAGTTCGCGGCCTTGTCCCTCGATGCAGCCGCCGCTGTTATAGATGCCGAGCAATTTGATGTTTTCGACCCCTTCAGCCATAATAAGGGCATGATCGTTGGTGGCCACGAGTCGGTCATAGTCCAAAGGATTGGTGCTGCCCACCAGCACGGCGCCTTCCATCAGCTCGATGGTGACGTTCGACTTGAGGTGGATGCTTCCCGTGAGGTAACGTCCTACCCAAAACCTTAACGTACCACCACCTTGTTCTGCAATCCAGTCGATGGCGAACTGAATGCTTCGGGTATTCATGGTTACGCCGTCGCTACGGATACCGAACTTCGAGGCATTATAAACGGGTTTGGCTTCTTGGGCCTGCGATGCCGTCAATGTTAACAACAATAATAAGAGGAGGATGGGCTTTTTCATACGGTCATTTTTTGCAAAGATAGCAAATTGTATGTATCTTTGCAAAAACGAATTAAAGCGATGAAAAAACATTGGATGTTTTTGCTGGCAACCCTATTGTTGATGGGTTGTTTAGCTCACCAACAAGCAATTGCCCAACAATACGGCGGTTTTCAATACAGGGAAATCGCCGACTACTCACCTTATGGCGATTCTCGTGATTTCACTCCTTATCAAGATTCGATTATTAATCTTTCGTTTAAGTCTTGGGATAACCCACAAGAGATTAAAAAAGAACGAATTGGTGGTGTTGACAGGTATTGGATTCTAAAACATGAAACAAAAGATTCCATCGAAGCCATTGTTTATGAGGATAATCGATACAATGACATTTTCAATAGTGGTATTTTTGTCGCCTATTCTTCAAATAGTGGAAGCACTTGGGATTATTACTATACCGGACTTACGCAAGATGCCCCTTTGTTTGTTAAATGGTATTCAAAATACCCATTAATTAATGCCGAAGGTAATGTTCAGATTGAGGCATGTTTGAGTAGCGGGAAGGGATATACGCATTGGCCAATGTGGATTCCTCAAGTTGTAAAAGACGGTTTGCTAATCACTTTTGACCTTGAAACGCTGCGGAAAGATTCAGATGGTGATGGTTTGACCGATATCGAAGAAGCGAGGTTAAGGACCGATCCTTTCAAATTAGATACGGATGAAGATGGCATTTCTGACCATTTGGATTTGAATCCGAGATGTAATGTGCCGAGAACTGACAGAACCTCTGTTTATGAAGCGATTCTCAATGAAAATATGACAATTCCTTTTTATGATAAAGAGGATCCCTTAACTATTCCTTTCGATGAGATAGCAGAATCACATTATTGTACCGACACAACCAAAACGGTCATGATTGTGACTGATGATCCAAATATTAGGAGCATCCAACCTCAAACCCGAAGGGTTATCTTTTTAACCACCGAGGAATTCGG
>JAILBC010000159.1 GCA_024681295.1 Bacteroidales bacterium | reverse complement strand
GTCATCGCCAACAAGGAGAATGTGGGCTTCAGCCGGGCCAACAACCAAGCCATTCGAGTCTCTACCGGCGAATACGTGTTGCTGCTCAACCCTGATACGGTGGTCGAGGACGACACCTTCTCAAAGTGCATCGCCTTTATGGATGCCCATCCCGATGCCGGCGGCCTTGGCGTGAAGATGGTCGACGGCAAGGGCAACTTCCTGCCTGAGTCGAAACGCGGACTGCCCACGCCGGCAGCGGCTTTCTACAAGATGTTCGGCTTGGCCAAGTTGTTTCCCCACAGCAAACGCTTCGCCCATTACTACATGGGGCATCTCTCCAACGACGAGACCAACGAGTGCGAGATCTTGGCCGGCGCCTATATGCTGATGCGCCGTGAGACCTTGGACAAGGTGGGGCTGTTGGACGAGACCTTCTTCATGTACGGTGAGGACATCGACCTCTCGTACCGCATCACGCAAGGCGGCTACAAGAACTACTATTTCCCTGAGACCCGCATCATCCACTATAAAGGCGAAAGCACCAAGAAGACCAGTGTCAACTATGTGCTGGTGTTCTACAAGGCTATGGAGATCTTCGCCAAGAAGCATTTCGGGCAAAAACGCGCCTTTTGGTTCTCCTTCTTTATCAACCTGGCCATTTATTTCAAGGCTTTCCTGGCTTTGCTCTCGCAATTCTTCCAAAAAATCGCCATCCCACTTCTCGATGCGGTGCTGGGTTATGGTGGATTGGCAGCCATCAGCTATTTTTGGGGCAAGGGCATGATCTACGACGGCACGGGAAGCTATCCTACCACGCTGTTTGCCGTGGTGCTGCCAGCCTACATCCTCATCTGGCTCATCAGCACCTATTTCGCCGGAGGCTACGACAAGCCCTACAGCATGGGCAAGGGGGTGTTCGGCGTCGCCATCGGCAGCGTCTTCGTGCTGATGCTCTACGCCTTGCTGCCTGAGTCGCTGCGCTTCTCCAGAGCCTTGATCGTGTTTGGCACCTTATGGCTGGCCTTGGAAATGTCCCTGACAAGGCTCGTCGGCATCGCCATGGGGAAGGAATCCTTCCTCTCGAAGCGTAATGCCAAGAAACGCTTCCTATTGATCGGTAGCCCCGAAGAAGCCCAACGTGTTGAAACCTTGATCCAAAGCACTTCCATCAAGCCCGACTTCATCGGGTTGGTCAGCTCGGAGGCAAAAGGGGAGACCCCCGAAGGGTTCATCGGCAGAATCAGCCAAGTGCCCGACATCATCAACATTTACAAGATCACCGAGATCATCTTCTGCTCGAAAGACGTCCCGCATCAGGTCATCATCGACAAAATGGTGGAATGGCACGCTTCCAACGTGGATTACAAGATCGCCCCCGAAGACAGCCTTTCCATCATCGGAAGCAACAGCATCAACACCCGAGGAGACCTCTATACGGTGGACATCAAAGCCATCGACACCAAAGCCAACCGCCGCAACAAACGGTTGCTCGACTTCATCCTAGCTGGCTTCAGTTTGGTGTTTTGGCTACCTTTGGCCTTAGTGGTAAAGAAACCGGTACGTTTCCTCAAGGATGCCATCCTGGTGTTGCTGGGCCGCCGCACCTGGGTGGGCTACTGCAACACTTCCGACGAGGTGCAGAAGCTCCCCAAAATCCGTCGTGGCATCTACAGTCCCGCCACGCCTATCGAAAAGCTCGGCAACACCATCGATGCCGAGTTCTCCAATCAGCTGAATCTCCTTTACGCCCGCGACTACACCATCTGGAAAGATGCCGAGATTTTCTTTAAATCCATAGCAAGATGAAACAGCTTATCCTTTTGATTCTGTTAAGCATGGTCACCCCTCATGACGACCGCTATACCGAGTCAACGGCCATGAGCCATCACCGCACGGAACCCGAACGGGCGCTGACACTGATCGATTCCGCCGTCATCGTGGGTAACCTCAGCTGGCAGCGGGGTGAATACCTAAAAGCCGTGACACTTTACGGCGGAATGCACGACATGGACGCGGCTCGCCAGACCTGTCTCGACATGCTGGAGCAAAAGGAAGCCTTGTCCGACACTGCCACCTTGGAGAACACCTATATGCTCCTTGCCGGCATCGAATACACCCAAGGCAACCATCCTGCCATCATCCGTTATGCCACCGAAGCCTCGCGACTTGCTCATCTTTTGAATCTTCCTGCTGAAATCGGTAATGCAGAAAGCCTTATCGCCCAATCGATGGCACAGACCGGCCGCACCGACGAAGGCATTGAACGACTACAGAACACCATCGCTGAACTGAGCCAGCTGAACACTTTCAAAGGCGTCACGGCATACCATGAGACCTCCAAGAAACTGGTTCGCATCTATTTGGACAACCTCAAATTTGCCGAAGTGGTACCCGTTTGCGAGGCCTCGCTGGAGCGTATCGGTGAGTTGGAGAGCCATCCCGAGCACTTCAGCGGCATGAAGGAAGGCTTCGACCCTTCAGAGTTCATCGATTATGCCAAAGGCCAAACGCTGGCTTACCTCACCATTGCATACGCCAGGATGGGCGAGCTTGCCAAAGCCCGAAAAACCGAAGCTGCAGTGTTTCGCACCCAGTGGAGCCAAAGCATCGACTGTGACAAGATCATGTCGGCCGCCTACGCTTACATGGGGGAATTCGACCGTTTCGAACAGGCCATGAGCCGTTTTGAGAACTCCTATCCCGACACCATCAATCCCAATTACGTCATCTGTCTGGAGCAACGTAGCGAAGCCGCCCGAATGCAGGGCCATATCGACGAAGCGCTCAGCTACATGCAACGGGCTTATCTCATCCGCGACAGCCTTGATGCCCGCAACCAACGTGAGGAGTTGAACAAACTTGCCACCGAATACCACCTCCAGGAAGAACAGTTTATCCGCCAGCAAAAAGAGACTGAGGCAAAACGGGCACGTACCGTGATCGTCGCCTTGATCATCGGCCTTGTCGCCACCATCGGATTCTTGGTTTGGGTCTTCCGCCAGAAACGGCTGGAAGACAAGAAGAACCGGGTGCTGGCCCGGGAGATTGCCGAGGCCATCACTTATAAGGAGAAGTGGTTGGAGAGGGAAGAGCTAGGAGTTAAGAGTGAAGCGTTAAGAGTGGAGAGTGAGGTGGATCCCGACAGGGCGTTGTTCCTTCAGATTCAAGAACTTGTGATAAGGGAGAAGTTGTTCCTTGATCCGAGTCTCGACCGTCAGACCTTGGTGGACCGTTTGGGATTGTCAAAGGAACGCATCGGCGCCGCCTTTGCCAAGGGAAGTCCCTTTAAATCCCTCATAGAGTTCTTGAACGACTGCCGTCTGCCCTACGCCGCCAAGCTCCTGACCGAACGTCCCGACCTCAGCATCGCCGAGGTAGCCAAGGAGAGCGGCTTCCCCAGTGCCGACACCCTTGGCCGCAACTTCAAGCAACGCTTCACGCTGACCCCCACGCAGTTCCGCGACCAGCATCCGTGAAACCGTCTCGGCTTCCGTGAAGCTGTCTTTTCTTCCGTGAATTCGTCTGAAAACCTCCGTGAATTCGTCTGAGCTATTGCTCAGACGGAAATTGGTTTTTATTTTTGCTTCAAAATCAAATCAAAAATTCACAAGCCATGAAAAAACTCACGCTACTCCTAACCCTCATTCTCGCAACGGCGTTTGCTGTTTTTGCAAAAAGCACCGACCCGATT
>JAILBC010000066.1 GCA_024681295.1 Bacteroidales bacterium | reverse complement strand
GATGGATACTGTGAATTCGGCCTGAATGAGGAAGACAAGCCCAACGAGGCTTGGGCTCGCTATATTTTCGGCGTGTGTCGCGAGATCCAGAAGCGAGGTTATGCAATCAAGGGCTTCGACACTGTGTTCTTCGGCAATGTGCCGTTGGGTGCAGGAATGTCGTCATCAGCAGCACTGGAGAGCACCTTCGCTTTTGCTCTTAACGACCTGCTGGGCCTGAAGATCGACAAGTTTGAGTTGGCCCGCATCGGTCAGTCCACTGAGCACAACTACTGCGGAGTGAAATGCGGTATCATGGACCAGTTCGCTTCTTTGTTCGGCAAGAAAGGCCATCTGATGCGCCTCAATTGCGCTACGATGGAGTTTGAATACTTCCCCTTCAATCCTAAAGGTTACAAGGTCGTCTTGCTTGACACCGTGGTGAAACACGAGTTGGCTTCATCGGCCTATAATCGTCGCAGGGAATCTTGTGAGAACGCCTGTGCCCATATCGCCAAGAAGCATCCAGAGGTGAAATACCTGAGCGACGCCACCATGACCATGCTCAATGAGGTGGATGTGGAGATTCCCGCAGAGGACTATATGCGCGCGGAATATGTGATCGGTGAGAAACAGCGTGTCCTCGATGTGTGCGAGGCCTTGGAAAAAGGGGATTATGAGACTGTTGGCGACCGCATGTACGGCACCCACTATGGCATGAGCAAACTCTACGAGGTGAGCTGCGAGGAACTCGATTTCCTTAACGACATTGCCAAGCAGTGCGGCGTTACCGGCTCCCGCGTGATGGGCGGCGGCTTTGGCGGATGCACCATCAACCTGGTCAAAGAAGAACTTTACGATAGTTTCATAAAAACAGCAAAAGAAAAATTCAATGAACGTTTCGGGCATGAGCCTAAAGTTTATGACGTAGTAATTAGTGATGGCGCCCGCAAACTCTAAATTCTAAATCTAAATTAATAATTCTTAACTCATATGAAACCTACATTATTAGTATTAGCCGCTGGAATGGGCTCCAGATATGGTGCCTTGAAGCAGATGGATGGCGTTGGTCCCAACAACGAAGCCATTCTTGATTATTCCATTTATGACGCCAAACGCGCCGGTTTCGGCAAAGTGGTCTTCGTGATTCGTGAGGACTTCGCTGAAGCCTTCAAAAAGGTCAACAACGCCGAGAAATTCGGTATTCCCGTAGAATACGTGTATCAGTCGCTTGATAAACTGCCGGAAGGCTTTACAGTACCGGAAGGCCGTGTGAAGCCTTGGGGTACCTGCCACGCCGTGCTGATGGCCAAGGATGTGATTCACGAGCCTTTTGCTGCCATCAACGCCGATGACTTCTATGGCAAGGAAGCCTACGAAGTGCTGGCCAAATACCTCATGGAATGCGCAGGCAAAACCGGTGCCTACAGCATGGTGGCCTATAAGCTCCGTAATACCATGTCCGACTTCGGTACGGTGAGCCGTGGCATCTGCACTGCCGATGCGGAGGGTCATCTCCAGACCATAGTGGAACGTACCGCCATCGGTCATACCGAAGACGGCGGTGCCGCCTATACTGACGAAACAGGCTCGCATCCGCTGGATATGGACTCCCTGGTGTCGATGAACTTCTTCGGCTTCACCCCCGACTTCTTCGCTTATTCCGAGAAGGGCTTTGTGGAGTTCCTGAAAGGTCCCGCCCAGACCAACATCAAGGCGGAGTTTTTCATCCCGCTGATGGTCAACCAGAGCATCCACGACGGTTCAGCCAAACTGAAGGTGCTGTCGAGCAATGCCTCCTGGTTTGGTGTCACCTATAAGGAAGACAAACCCGAAGTGATGCGTAAGATCCGTGAGTTGATCGAGAAAGGCATTTATCCCCAAGACCTATGGAAATAAAGACGCAAGTTTGGGGCAAGACGCCCGATGGGAAAGACATCAAGCTCTACACCTTGACCAACAGCCATGGTGTCAAAGTGCAGCTAAGCGACATCGGCGCGGGCATTGTCAGCATCGTTACACCCGACCGCAACGGTCACTTGGATGATATCGTGCTAGGTTATTCCGATCCGCTCTCCTATTACGGCGACGGACCTTGCGCTGGTAAGACACCTGGTCGTTTTGCCAACCGCATCGCCAACGGACGCTTCAAGATCGACGACAAGGAATACCAGCTTGAACTCAATACTGGCGATGGCAAGCATCATCTTCATGGCGGCAGCATTGGCTTTGCCAACCAGAAATGGGCTAGCCGTATCAGCGGCGAGAGCGTCGTGTTCACTTACCTTAGTGCCGACGGTGAGGCAGGCTATCCTGCCGAGTTGGTGTCGAAGGTGTACTACACCCTCAACGACGAGAATGAGCTGAACATCCGCCTGTGTGCCTATTCGTCTGACACTACCATTGTCAACCTGACCAACCACACCTATTTTAATCTGAAGGGTGAAGGGCAAGGCGACATTTTGGATCATCAGTTGAAGTTGAATGCTTCACGCTGGCTACCTGCCACCGACGAGTTGATCACCACGGGCGAGATGGCTTCAGTGACCGATACCCCCATGGACTTCACCGAAGGCAAGCTCATAGGTCGCGACATCCGTGAGCCTTTTGACGCTTTGGTCAACGGTAAGGGCTACGACAGCTGCTGGGTGCTCGACGACCTTGGCAAGGACAAGCTCAACCTCGCCGCTGAACTTTGGCATGACGGCAGCGGACGTAAGGTGCAACTCTACACCACCCAACCCGGAATCCAGGTCTATACCGGCAACTGGCTGAGTGGATGCCCACAGGGTAAAAATGGCCACGTGTACCACGACTACGAAGGCGTAGCGCTCGAGTGTCAAGCCCTCCCCGACTCGCCCAACAAGCCGAATTTCCCGAATACCTTCCTCCGTGCAGGAGATGAATATAAAGAGACGATTATATTTAAATTCTTAAACATTTAACAGAATATGGAAAACAAAAAGAACTACACGATACCGATCATTGTGATGATCTTGCTGTTCGGTATGATCTCTTTCGTCACCAACCTCGCCTCCCCGATGGGTGACATCTTGAAGAACCAGTTCAATATTCCCAACTGGCAAGGTACCTTGGGCGTCTTCGCTAACTTCATCGCATACGCTGTGATGGGCATCCCTTCGGGTAATCTGCTCCAAAAGAAAGGTTACAAGAAGACCGCGCTCATCGCTGTCATCGTCGGTTTTGTCGGTGTCGGCATCCAGACCCTCTCTGGAGTCGTCGGAAGTTTCGGCGTCTATCTCCTTGGTGCTTTCGTGGCGGGCTTCAGCATGTGCCTACTCAACACTGTTGTCAACCCCATGCTTAACAGACTGGGCGGTGGCGGCAACAAAGGCAACCAACTCATCCAAATTGGCGGCTCTTTCAACTCGTTGTGCGGTACGGCAGTCATCATCATTACGGGTCTGCTCATTCCCAGCATCGTTGATGCCAAGATCAGCGACGTGTTTCCGCTGATGTACACGGCTCTGGGCATCTTCGCCTTTGCTTTCATTGTCATCTTGCTGACTAAGATCCCAGAGAACGAGAAACAGGCTGCGACCAAACAGGTGGAAAAGGGCAAAGGCCCGATGGCTTTCCGTCACTTCGTATTGGGTGCCATCGCCATTTTCATCTATGTTGGCGTGGAAGTCGGTATCCCGAACGTCTTGAACAAATGGCTTCAGAATCCTGAGCTCAACGTGTTGGGCAGTGGCGTCAACGCCGAAGCTGTAGCAGGCTCGGTGGCGGCCACCTATTGGTTCCTGATGCTCATTGGTCGTCTCATCGGCGGCATCATCGGCAGCAAGGTGTCGGCAAAAGCGATGCTGACCTGTGTGTCGTTGGTGGGCATTATCCTCACCCTGTTGGCCATGTTCGGTCCCTCCACGATGGTCAAGTTCCCTGCTTTCAACGGCGCACACGGCTTTGGCATGGAAAGCATCCCGCTGAATGCGGCCTTCCTGGTATGCATTGGCTTATGCACCTCCGTGATGTGGGGTGGCATCTTCAACCTCGCTGTGGAAGGCTTGGGCAAATACACTGAAAAAGCCTCGGGCATCTTCATGGCCTTGGTGTGTGGCGGTGGCATCCTCCCCTTGCTCCAAAACGCCATTGTCGATGGTCTGGGCGGCGTCGGTTACCTCCAGAGCTACTGGGTGATCGTTGTCGGTTTGGCTTTCTTGCTCTTCTACGCCCTCTGGGGTTCGAAGAATGTGAACAAAGATATCCCTGTGGAATAAACCTTCCACGGGGATATCCCCAAGATTATCTCACTCTGATTTTACGACCGATACGCAAGATATCGGTCTTTTTCATGTTGTTGAGTCGGCAGAGGATGGTGACCGTAGTCCCATGCTCCACGGCAATCTTGCTCAGCGTATCGCCTTTCTTGACGATGTGGAATTTGTGTACATCGGGCTTTTGATGAGGGAACGAATCGATAACTTGGAAGGTAAAGTCCTTGTTGAAGTTGTCGTAGGCTTTAGCCATGATGGCTGAGGAGATGGTATAATCTCTGTTGACGGGTCGCAGCGAATCGTTCAGATTGTGCTTGAACAGCCATTCGTAAGTGCTTTCTAGATAGAAGGCACGAGCCAAATGGGAATGGCCTTCCCGGGGAAGCTTGTCAAAGATGAGACGGCTGGTATCGCCGCATTGAATCATCGTGTTGACCACCTTCTCTGAGTATTTGATGGGCACGTCTTTGTCGGCAGTGCCGTGGATGATCCATAGCGGCACCTCTGTGAGGCCGCAGAGCGAGTCGATGGAGGCACCTCCACAGAGTGCCATAGCGGCAGCCACTTTGTCGGGGTAAGTTGCAGTGAAGTTGATGGTGCCATAACCGCCCAGACTCATCCCAAGCACATAAAGACGGCAGGTATCTACATTGTAGTTGGTCTTCACCCAGTCATACACTTCCCACACCTTATCGGGTTTCCAGGTGTTTTGTGTCTGTGGCGCTACCACGAAAGCGTCTATTTCACGACCACGTTTCAAGGCATCGATACTACCGTAGCGGAGTAAGTTAGCCAGGTTCTTGCCGCAGAGGCTCTTACCGTGGAGGAACATCACCACGGGCTTGTCCGCTACGGTGTCGTTATAGTCCTCAGGCACATAAAGCCAGAAGTTGTAGCCGTCCTGGATGGAGTCGCGGCAAGCAATCAGTTGTGCCGAGGCGAACATCGGCAACAGGATAAAGCAAAATATCAGTAATCTCTTCATAATGTCTATTGTAACGAAATTTTATAAATTTTATTACCTCTAGAGCCAACAACTATTTTATTATCGACGATGATGGGTGATGATTCGAAGTTGTTGGCAATCTTTTCCGAGGCGATGATTTCGCCTGTTTTTCCTTTGATGAGGAAGGCGGTCCCTACCCTGTCGCCGATGAAGATGAACATCTCGCCTTGGTCGTTATAGAAGGCCACGGGCGATGACCAGCATTCGTGTTTCATCTTGGTGCGGTAAAGCACGCTTCCGTTGTGTTTGTCGAAGGCCATGAACACGCTGTAGGTCTTGCTGGTCTGCACGCAGAACGAGGTGAAGATCATGCCGTCACAGTCGCCTTCGCCTAGTAATGGCGTAACGTACATGCCGCCGTCGCTGCTCTTTCCGTTGCCGTACTGCAGTTTGTGGCAGCGGATGGTATCTTCCCAAATTAGGTCGCCGTTTAATCCGTTCAGCTTCACGAAGTGACTGAATCCGTTGCCGCCTTGACGGTCGACTTCGCAGCCGGTGTATACGTAGGGCACGCCGTCTTCCAGCTCCACCACAGCTGAAGCGTCGGTGTCGTCGTGATTCCAGTAGGTCCAAACAGGTTTCATGGTGTTGAGGTTGATGCAGAGGATGTTGCCCGCGTTGTCGCCCACGTAGCCGTAGTTACGGCAGATGGCCATCGATGACTCCATGCCAGGTGAGGTCTTCGATTTGGTAGTCGAATAGCGCAGCACCGATTGCAGGGCATAGCCGCCATCACCGATGTAGTACTTGTAGATGCCGCCGTTCTCAGCAGGACGGAACAGGAACCCGCCCGCTTCGAGCGGTGACGAATCATAGCCACCCCATGAACGCCATGCCTTGTTGTCGCGACCAAAGATATCAACGGTTTCGTGTTGGAGCACGTCGACAACCTGAGTGCCAAACGGAGCACCCTTGGGCACAGCATGACCGATATAGAGATGTCCGTTCAGCGTGGTATTCAATGCCGGGGTGCCTTTTAGCACGTTTTTCACGTCAAAAGGTGCTCTCGTTGACTCGCCAGTCTGAAAGTCGATGAAATACACATCACCGCAGAGTGACACCACAATGATTTCCTGACGGTGAAGGCTGTCTTGAGGCCATTCCACATACAAAGGTTGGCCCGTCCACCCTACTCCGCCTCCCCAGATGCCGAGGCAGGTGTTGGTGTTGTCGATTCTCGTGGTATACGTCCAGTCGACCTTGAATTGGATGCTGTCGTCGGTAAGATGGCCGTGGAAGTTGGGGTTCCTGGTGGCTGAGCCACGAAAGGTGTAGATGCCAGGTTTGTCGGCGTAGGCGTCTTCCAAGGAATTGAGTTGGGAAGGCAAGCTGGCATCAATAGTGTCGATGACAATCATAAGCTTCTCCGCCGAGGCGTACATGGTGTCGGGGAAGGACGTGATGACGGGTTCCTCTGGAATCGTGTCGAGAACGACAGGCTCGGCATCGGGTTCCACCACAGTTTGCAGCTGCTGCTGGGTACAAGCGAAAAGCATCAAAGGCAGAAAGAGGAGAAGCGGGAGACGTTTCATCGTATCACTTGTTCTTTCTGACGGGGTCGCATGTCAGGCCCACGCCGAGTTTGCTGAAAATCTTACGGTCGACCTCACTGAGCATCACGGTGGAATGTACCTGGCAGCCTTCGAATTGCGGCAGGCATTCCAAGGCTTTGCGGCAGTTCTCGTTTTCCGGGCTGAGCACTGAGAGGGCGATGAGTACCTCGTCGGTGTGAAGACGTGGGTTGTTGCCACGGAGGTATTCCACCTTGGTCTTCTGGATGGGCTCGATCATGTACTGCGGGATGAGTTTAAGGTCGTGGTCGATGCCAGCGAGATGCTTGGTGGCGTTGAGGATCAGTGCGGCGCTGGGTCCCAACAGAGGGGTGGTTTGGGCCGTGATGAGGGTGCCGTCGGCCAATTCGATGGCGGTGCAGTCCACCCCGTCGCGTTCCTTGCGCTCACGGGCGGCCACCACGCACATACGGTCTTCGACCGTGATCTTAGCTTGGTTGAGCAACATTTTGATCTTGGTTACCTCGTTTTCGTTGCCATCTCCATCGGCCATGGCGTTCAAGGCGGTGAAGTAACGGCGGATGATCTCGTCGTTGGCGGCTTTGCAGCATACTTCGTCATCGCTGATGCAGAAACCCACCATGTTCACACCCATGTCGGTAGGCGACTTATAGGGGCATTTGCCGTAGATGCCCTCAAACAGGGCGTTCAGCACGGGGAAGATCTCGATGTCGCGGTTGTAGTTGACGGCGATGGTGCCGTAGGCATCGAGATGGAAGGGGTCGATCATGTTCACGTCGGCGAGGTCGGCGGTGGCGGCCTCGTAGGCCATGTTGACGGGGTGTTTCAGCGGCAGGCTCCACACAGGGAAGGTCTCGAACTTGGCGTATCCAGCGTTGATACCGCGTTTCTGCTCGTTGTAGAGCTGGCTGAGGCAGACGGCCATCTTTCCGCTGCCAGGGCCCGGGGCGGTAACGATGACAAGGGGCCGTGTGGTCTCCACATAGTCATTCTTTCCGAAACCCTCATCGCTGTCGATGAGGCTCACATTGTGCGGATAGCCATCGATGAGGTAATGGTAATAGGCTTTGATGCCCAGACGCTCCAACCTCTTGCGGAAGGCCACGGCGCTGCTCTGGCCGTTGTAATGGGTGATTACTACCCCACTCACCAGGAAGCCCCGCTTTTGGAACTCATTACGGAGGCGAAGCACGTCCACATCGTAGGTGATGCCCAGGTCATTGCGGATCTTGTTCTTCTCAATGTCGGTAGCGCTGATCACGATGACGATTTCAGCACTGTCGCTGAGGTTTTGCAGCATCTGCAGTTTGCTGTCGGGCTTGAATCCTGGCAGCACACGGCTTGCGTGGTTGTCATCGAAGAGCTTACCGCCCAGTTCAAGGTAAAGCTTGTTGCCGAACTGGCCGATACGCTCACGGATGTGTTCGCTCTGTATCTTAAGATATTTCTCGTTGTCGAAACCGATTTTCATGATTCTATTATGGTTTGAAAAATGCTTTTATTTCTTCTTCTTTCATGTTGCGCAACCCATATTCGTGAACGATGACGCCATTGTCCATCATTACCACGAGAGGAAATACGCCGTTGTTGATTTTTATGAGATCCAGGACATCTTCATAGATGACGTAAGGATAGGCAGGCGATTCTGACTCCTGATAGAACTGCTGGATGCTTTCTTCGTCTCCCATGAAAACGTAGAGAATGTCTTGTCCAGAGAAGCCGTAAAACTGTTGCATCAGGCTCAGTTTCCGGGCGGCCAGCATGCAGTAGTCGCAGCTTGAGGAGAGGAAAGCCACCACCTTTTTGCCTTCCATCAAGTTCTGTGTATCCAAGGGAGGCTGTTGCAGGGCTTCTTCGAAAAGCTCACGATTCAAGTCCTGACTCGACGCGTAGTTAGGCGTGTAGTTATCAGGAGGCGAGACCACAAACACGGCCACACAGCAGGCAATCACCATTCCCACCAATGCCAGCACATCATATTTGAACCTTCTGCTTTTTACCCGATAAATCAACGCAAACAGTGCCAACAGCACCACATTCTTGATAATGGACTGCCAGGGGTTAAACTGCAAGTAGTCGCCGAAGCAGTGGCAGTTGTCAGTGCGGCCAAGCACCATTGCATACACCAAAAGACCGGTATAGCCCAATAGCATCAGCACACTTCCCCACCATATCAACTTATTGAAAATGTTGAATACCAGTCCCATTCCCAGCACTAGTTCCAAAATGATGGCTGCTCTGGCTACCAGGAACGAGAGGTTGAGGCTGAAAAAGTGGTAGCTGTAAACATAAATCTCGAACCGGTCCATGTCGGCTATCTTGAGGATGGCCGAGACGATGAACAACAGTCCCAGGAGGATTTGAAGAATACGTGCCAACCGCTCTTTCATAAAAAATAAGGAGGACGACTAATGTTGTTAGCCGTCCTCTTTGTTTGTCAGATGGACAGTTTACTTTCTTTTACATTGAACCACGTTATAGCCCACAATAGTGGTTTCAAGGTCGGAGCATTTGCCCTCCTTGATGTGGTAGGTCCCAACATCAACGGAAAGGTTGCCCACGGTGGCGGTACAAACGCAGTCCTTTTCTCTATTGCATGAGGCGCCAAGAGCTAAAATGGCGACGAGGCCGATGGCTAAGAAAGCTTTTTTCATGGTATTGTTTTTTATGGTTTCCCGTTGTTTCCTGAATTGTTGTTGTTGTTATTATTGTTATTTCCGCCGCCGAACAGATTGTCGAACAGGCGTTCATACCATGTCCCGTCAGGGTCCTTGGGATCGACCTCGCGGCAGGTCACCTGTCCCCACCCACTGAATTCTTTGGCTTTGTCGTTGCAGGTGCCGTGCTCCATGACGTAAAGGTTGTCGTTGTTGGTGTTCAGTGCGGCGAGCTGTTCTTCCGTCATGGCTGCCACCTCCAAGTCTTCTCCCATGCCTAGATCCTCGCCATCAACCACGGCGTAGCATTGGCAATATTTATATTTCTGGCAGGAGGTGAAAGCCAAAACCAGAAGGGAGAGTGCTATAAGTAAAACGCTTTTTTTCATTATGGCGCAAAGGTACGAAAAATATGTTTACTGCGGTTAAAAACCTTTCAATTGTTTTTCGATGTCGCGTTTCGAGTCCTTGGTCTTCAGACTCTCGCGCTTGTCGTAATAGTGTTTTCCTCGCGCCAAGGCGATGTCGAGCTTGGCCAGCCCCTTCTCGTTGATGTAAAGCACCACAGGGATGATGGTGAGGCCTTTCTCCTGAACTTTGTTCTTGAGTTTCCGAAGCTCACGTGCGGTGAGCAGCAGCTTACGGTCACGCTTGGGGTCGTGGTTGTTGTAGGTGCCCTTGTCGTATTCGGCGATGTGCATCCCAATAACGAAGAGTTCATCGTCCTTGAAGGAGCAGTACGAGTCGGCCAGGCTGGCTTTGCCGTTGCGGATCGACTTGATCTCGGTGCCAGTCAGCACGATGCCCGCCGTGAGTCGCTCCATCAGGAAATACTCATGCTCGGCACGTTTGTTCTTAATGGTAATATTATTGTTGTTTTTCTTCTCCATGTAACATCAAAAGCCTTTGCAAAAACCCACTCTGATGACGAAGGGGCTGGCGTAAGGCGTAAAACTATTGTAGGAGTAATCCCACGAAAGGTTGTATAAAATACTATAGTAAAAATAACTGGTGGCGTCGTAATACTGACGGTAACCACCACCTACAAAGACATTGTTGCTCCACTGGGTAGCGACAGGGCCTTGGTTGGTTCCACTGAACAGGCAGCACATCTCCTCATCTTCCACCTCTGCATAGATGCCGCCAAAGATTTCGTAGTTGGCATAGAGGGCCCCAGCAAAGTAGTGATAGTAATAGTTTCCGTAATAATCCCAGTAATATTGCAAGTCATAGCCTATTCGGGCACCGACTTCCAGACTGCGCGTCAGACGATAGCCTGCTTGGGGAGCAACACCGACATAAAAGCAATTGCCGGCAAAACCCAAGTCCGCATTACCGCCCAACACGAGTTTCCCTTTCATGTATTCAGGTGCGCCAAAAGTCTGTGCTTCAAGCTGATACGAGAACGTTGCCGTCAGTACCAAGGCAAATATTATCGAAACAATTTTCTTCATCTTCATACGATTTTGCTGCAAAGATAGTTATTATTAGGCCAAATAAAGATTAAATCACTAATTTTGTGCCAAATTTCATCGCATGAAGAGGTTTTTCCTGTTGATTACCGCTGTGTTGCTACTGTTCAGTGCTTGCCGCAAGGAAAACACCATCAGTACCGACCCCCAACATAAATTGGTCTTCTCGGCCGACACCGTGATGTTCGATACGGTGTTCACCACCCTGGGTTCCTCCACCCATCAACTGAAGGTCTACAACCCTTACCAGGAGGACCTGAACATCAGCGAGGTGCGTCTGATGGGCGGCGAACAGTCGCGCTTCAAACTCAACTTCGACGGAGAGTCAGGTGTTGAGTTTCACGACAAGATCGTTCCGGCTAACGACAGCCTCTTCACCTTTTTGAATGTCACCATCGACCCTACCGATGGCGCCCTGCCCTTTGTGGTGGAAGACAGCCTGATGTTCGTCACCAACGGCAACACCCAGATGATCAAGTTGGTGGCCTGGGGTCAGAATGCGCATTACATCGTGGCTGACCGCCAGATCACCGGATTCCCGAAGTTCAAGATTGTGGCCGACAGCCTGGAAACGACCCATTGGTACGACGACCTGCCTTACGTCATCTTCGGCTACGCCTTGATCAACTCCTATGGCACCCTGCACATCCACGAAGGCGCCCACATCTACGTGCATGGCGGAGGCGGCCTCTGGTCGTGGATCGACGGTCAGCTCATCATCGAGGGCTCGGCCGAAAACCCCGTGGTGATTCAAGGCGACCGCTTAGAGCCGTTCTTCAAGAACCAGCCTGGACAGTGGGACCGTATCTGGCTCATGGAGGCCCGCGAAGGAGCGGATCACCTCATCGACCATGCCATCATCCGCAATGGCTTCATCGGCATCCAGGCGGAGTCGATGGCCCTCTATGGCATTCAGGGTTCACACGTCACCCAAGCAGCCTTGCGCATCAACAACACCGTCATCGAGAATCACACGGGCATGGGCGTTTATTCGGCTTTATACGCCATCGAGGCAAACAACACAGTCATCGACAACTGCGGGCAGTATGCCTTTGCCGTGGTCGATGGCGGCGACTACCTCCTGCGTCATTGCACCATTGGCAACTATTGGTGGCAGGCGCCACGTACCACTTCGTCGATGTTCCTCTCCAACTATGAGGACCAGGAAGGCGAGCGTTACGAGTTCCCCTTCCATTGTGAGATGTACAATAGCATCGTCTATGGCGTTCAGGAACAAGAAGTAGGCACAGCGTTGAGTAGCCAGACGGAAGTCGACACCACTTATCTGTTCGACCATTGTCTGTTGCGGACCAGCAAGTTCAGCAACGACGCTCCTGGTTTCAACAGTTGCCTCTTTAATCAGGATCCCTTGTTCGTCGATTATCGCACGTTCGACTTCCATCTGAGCGACGTGCTCTCCCCTGCCGTCGGTGCCGGCAGCCCAGTCATTGCCAACGAAATCCCCTACGACCTTGAAGGGAAAGATCGCAGGAATACTCCGGATTTGGGAGCGTATCAATACTGATTATTCCTTGTGAGTCTTATAGTACTCCCTTAAAAACTCGGGGAGTTGGCGCATGGCGGCTTGCTCGCGCCATTGCTTGCGGACGTCTTGGGCGGGGACACCGAAGACGGCCTTGCCGGGCTCGATGTTTTTGTCGACAGCTGAAGTGGCCAATACCACGGCCCCTTCGCCAATGACGAGGTCCTTGTTGACGCACACACGGCCCCAGAGGATGACATCGTCCTCGATACGAGTGACACCTGCGATGGCGGCATGGCTGCCGATCAAGCAGTTGCGCCCAATATAACTATCGTGGCCCACCTGGCAGTGGTTGTCCATCTTAGTGCCGCGACGGATGGTAGTGTCGCTGGTGACACCCTTGTCGATGCTGCACAAGGCACCGATCTCCACGTCGTCCTCAATCACCACACGGCCAAACGACTCGAACTTCTTGTAGCTGTCGGCCCTGCGTTGGAAATAATAGGCGTCGGCACCGATCACGCTGCCAGAGTGGATGATGACGTTGTCGCCGATGACGCAGTAGTCGTAGATGGTGACGTTGGGATGGATGACGCAGTTTTTGCCAATCTTGGCATGGTTCCCGACAAACGAGCCGGGCATCACTACGGTCCCTTCGCCGATTTCAGCCGTAGGACTGATGGCCTGGGTGCAGGTCTCCTTGGGGCGATAATGCCGCATGGCCCGCAGGAAGGCGTCGAAGGGGTCGTCGTGAATGAGCAGGGCCTTGCCCTCGGGACAGTCCACCATCTTGTTGATCAAGACTACCGTGGCCGCCGAGTTCAAGGCCTTGCCGTAGTATTTCGGATGATCCACAAAGGTCACGTCGCCAGCCTCGACCTTATGGATTTCGTTGAAGCCAGTGATCGGGAACTTGGGGTCGCCGACATATTGCGCGCCGATGAGCTCGGCGAGCTGTTTCAATGTGGTCTGAGGGATCTTCATCAGGCCTTCACACGTTCGCAGTACTCACCAGTGCGAGTGTCCACACGGATCAGATCGTCGGTGTTGATGAACAGGGGGACGCGGACCATGGCGCCAGTCTCAACGGTGGCTTCCTTCAGCGCGTTGGTGGCGGTGTTGCCCTTCTCGCCAGGCTCGGTGTAGGTCACCTGAAGCACAGTCTTCACAGGCATCTCAGCGTAGAGGATGGTCTCGGTGGAGGCATCGACTATGACATCGACGATGTCGTTTTCCTTCATGAATTTCACACCCGTGATGTTGTCGCCTGCGATCGGGATCTGGTCGTAGGTCTCGGTGTGCATGAAGATAAAGTCTTCACCTTCTTTATATAGATACTGGTAAGGACGGTGTTCCACACGAACTTCTTCCAGCTTCACACCGATGTCGAAACGTTTTTCAAGCACGTTGCCACTGAGGACGTCCTTCAGTTTGATACGCATGATCGTGTTGCCTTTTCCGGGCTTAACATGCTGGAAGTCAATGCAGAAATAAATCTTTCCGTCCATGCGGATGGCGCTTCCAATCTTTACATCTTGACTAAGCATAATGGTAGTTTTTTAATATTAGATTCCTATTTTTCGAAAATTAAAGGTGCAAAAATAAAGAAAAAAAATGAATTACCAAGTTTTTCACTTGAAAACTATGTCTTTAAGAAGATCGTAGCCGACAAGGTTGTTGAGGTTCTTCAGCAGTAAAGACTTCGAGTAGCCGAGCTCGGTGCGGAGGCTGTCGGACGTGAGGCGGACGAGCAGCACGCCATCTTTGATGAATAGGTCCTTGGTGTACTGGGCGATGAAGGAGCCTACCACCCCACTCCATCCCTTGATGATTTTCACCTCATCGAGATAGCTGGGACCTCTTTTTTCTTCGTAAAAGGCCTTGATCAGTTCACCTACCGTACTCTGGTTCGGATCGCTCATGATGGAATGGTTTTAACGTGTCCTGACTCGACTTCGAAGATCTTGTGGTTGATGTCGGTGTCTTCAAAGAGACGCTCAATGCGTTGCCGCTGGGTGTCGGTGATGAACACCTGCCCAAAGTGGTTGTCGCCTACCAGGCGGACGAGTTTCATCACGCGCTGGTCGTCTAGCTTGTCAAAAATGTCGTCCAACAATAAAATGGGCTTGTACCCGATCTTCTGGTAGTTGTATTCAAATTGGGCGAGGCGGATGGAAACCACGAAAGATTTCTGTTGTCCTTGCGAGCCGAACTTCTTCAAAGGATGTCCATCGAGGCAGAATTCCAAGTCGTCCTTGTGGATGCCCACGTTGGTGTAGCAGCTGGATGTGTCTTGCTGAAGATTCTCCTCTAACAATTGATGTAACTGCTTGGTATCCAGTTTTGAACTATATGTTACTTCAACCTTTTCTTTAGCTCCAGAAACCATCTCGTAATAGTGTTGGAAGATGGGTCGGAACTCCTCCAAGAACTGCTTCCGTTTGGCATGGATGTCATCGGCGCAGATACAGAGTTGTTCATCCCAGAGCTGCAACAAAGTGCGGTCGAAACGGCGTGTATCGGCAAACTGACGAAGCTGCATGTTGCGTTGCAGCAAGGCCCGGTTGTATTTCAGCAGGGCGTTGAGATAGAGCGGATCGAACTGCGAGATGACGCCGTCGATGAACTTGCGCCTCAAGTCGCTGCCCTCATTGATGAGGTCGCGGTCGTAGGGCGAGATCATCACCAATGGAAACTTTCCGATATGTTCAGAGAGGCGGTCATATTCCTTCTTGTTGAATTTGAACGACTTCTTGGCATCGCGTTTTTGGACACAGGACACAAGCTCATTCTCCTTGTCGTCGAAACCATAGATGCCATGGATACTGAAAAAGTCCTGGTCGTGCCGGATGTTGAGTTTGTCGGTCGACCCGAAGAAGCTTTTACAGAACGAGAGGTAATAGATGGAGTCGAGGATATTGGTCTTCCCTGCCCCATTGAGACCGACAAAGCAGTTCACCTTCTCCGAGAACGTCAGTTCGGCGCTCTCGCAGTTCTTGAAGTTGGCCAGTCTCAGTTCTTTCAGGTACATGGAGCAACTCAGAACTTGTTAAGGTCCATGGTGATGGTGAGATAGTTGGGCGAGACCTGGATGTTGTTGCGCGAACGGGCGTAACTGATCTCGAACATCTTGATTTTGACGGCCAGTCCTGCGGAGAAGCCCACCAGGGTCCGCGCCGTGGGTACGTTCATGGCATATCGTTGTCCGTAGTTGAAGGCGGAGCGCAACACGATGTTCTTGCCAAGGGTGAGTTCTCCTCCCACCACCAGATGGCAGGCCAAATTACGGGCAAATTGGGTCGCTTTGCTTTCGGGCTCGAACTCTCCGGTGAGCGGGTTGGTATGCTTCTCGATGTAGGTTGGCGTCATGACGAACTTGTTCCAGTGTTGGATGTCGTCATACCAAAGCATAAAGGTGACCGGCAGGTGTTCCAGCTTGCGTGACGCGCCGAGGTCGAGTGAAAACGGCAGTGGGTCATGGTCTGAGTTGATGTTGTTGAAGAGCTGCACGCCAATGTTTCGGGCATTGAGGGAGACCACCCATCCGTTGTCGGCGTGGTACATTCCAGCCACGTCGACGCCGATGGCGCCAGCGGAATAGCTTTCGTATTGCAGACCAGCATATTTAAAGGCCGCACCGATACTCCAGTGAGGTGTGAGGCAACGGCCCCAGCCTAAATTGACGGAGAAATCGGAACTGGAGAAATCGCCCATGACGATGCCGCTTTCGGAGGCTTCGTCAAAGTGCCCGTAGTTGTGGTACTGCACGGTGGCGGCGAAACTGCCGATATTCTCAAAGGTGCGTGAATATTGGGCTGTAGCGAAGTTGATGTCGGTATAGTAGTCCACATACGAGAGTCCCAATTTGTTGTTCATCCCCTCGCTTATCGTGGCAGGGTTAAAGAGGGATAGCTGGATATCGTCGTCATAGAGTGGCAAGGGCAGTCCGCCGAGGGCGGCCACACGGGCTGAGTTGGTGGCCTTCAGGAAAGAATAGGTGCCGTTGGCCTGCTGCGCCGAGGCTGCTAGTGCCATCAAAAGGGTCAGTATTACGATTATAATTCTTCGCATAATTTCTTGTTTTTACTCCTCACTCCTAACTCCTCACTCCTAACTTTACACTAACCCTCGCCCACTTTTCAGGATCTTGCCTTCTTCCTTAAGCGTGATTGACAATTTATCGAGGATTCCGTTGACGAAACGGCGGCTGTCGGGGGTGCTATAGTATTTGGAGAGTTCGATGTATTCGTTGATGGTGACCTTCACTGGGATGTCGGGGAAGTGGCAGAACTCGGTGAGCGCCATGAAGAGGATCACCTTATCCATGAGGGCCACGCGGTCGTAGTCCCAGTTGGCGATATTGGCTTTCACCAGTTCCTGGTATTCGTCGGCATGCTTCAAGGTGAGGCGGAACAGGCGCACGAGGAAGTTCTTGTCGTCGTTAGCCTCGTCGTTCTCGGTCTTGTACGCCGGCGGGATGGTGCTATTGGCGTCGAAATGCTCATCCATCTCGTTGATGAATTTCCAGAGGAGGAACAGGGCAATCTGGTAATCGCTATTGTAGAGCAGGTTTTTGTCGGCGTAGAAGTCGAACAGCAGCTCATCGTCAGCCATGTGATTGTCGATGACGTCGAGGATCAGCTTCTTGTCAAGGGCGAAGCTGTCCTTAGGATTGCTCATATATTCATGGTATTCAGGATATTCTCTGAGACGGTTATAGAAGCCACGGATAAAGTCCTCACGGTCGTCGGTCCAACTGATCTTATATTGCTCACGCAGGCGTTCCAGGTCCTTGTTGCTTTCAAGCGCATTGAGCAACCGGTTTTGGACAAACTTGAGGTTGGGATGGAGGTCTTCCTCGGTGGGGAAATTCTTATGTTGGTTCTCCTCGATACGGCGTTCGGCAAAATATTTCACTTCGACCCAGAACGTCAGTTGGCGGATAAAAAGTCCATAAAGGCAGTCTACGCTGTCGAGCAGACGGCGTTCGGCGACACGGATATCAGTCTCTTCGGCCTGGTGATACGCATAAATCTGTTGTAACACCTTGACTCTCAAAAACCTTCTGTTAAGCATAAAATAAAAATAATTAACCTGATTTAAAACTGCAAATATAAGAATTTTTTTTATCTTTGCAATCACAACAAACGAAAATCAATTCACTTTAAACATTTAAAAATAGAAAGGAAAAACGAGTATGAAAAAGAAATTCATCTGCCCTATTTGCGGTTTTGTTTATGAAGGCGAAGAAGCTCCCGAGCGCTGCCCCCAATGCAAACAGATCGTTGAATGGAAAGTTGTCGACGAAAACGTTGCCTTGAATTTTGTTACCGAACATGTGCTTGGCATTGCCAAGGGCACCGGTGATGAGATGATCAGAGACCTTAATGCGCAGTTTATGGGAGAAGCCACGGAGGTAGGCATGTACTTGGCCATGAGCCGTCAAGCCGACCGTGAGGGCTATCCTGAGATTGCCGAGGCTTTCAAACGTTATGCCTTCGAAGAGGCCGACCACTGTTCACGCTTTGCCGAGTTGCTCGGTGAGGTGGTTTGGGACACCAAGACCAACCTCTACAAGCGCATGATTGCCGAATGTGGTGCTTGCGAAGAGAAGATGCGCATCGCCCGTGTGGCAAAGGAGCGCAACCTTGATGCCATCCACGACACTGTCCACGAGATGGCCAAGGACGAAGCTCGCCATGGAAAAGGCTTTGAAGGACTTTATAAGAGGTATTTTGAAAACTGAAAACGGAAAACTGAAAACGGAAAGTTATGATTAGTAAGAAATTAGCAAAAGCAATTAACGACCAGATCAATGCTGAAATGTGGTCGGCATACCTTTACCTGAGCATGTCGCAAGACATCTACGCCAAGGGCTTCAAGGGCATTGCGCATTGGTATAAAGTTCAGTTCCTTGAGGAACAGGCTCACGCCGCCATCATGATCAACTACCTGCATTCCCAGGACGAGAAAGTCATCCTCGCCCCTATTGCAAAGGTGCAGACCGAATGGAAGACCGTGTTGAAGGCTTTTGAGGACACCCTCGAGCATGAGAAAAAGGTGACTGCCATGATCAACAACTTGTGCGACATTGCCGATGAGGACCGTGACCGCGCCGCCGCCAACTTCCTGGCTTGGTTCGTCGACGAACAAGTGGAAGAGGAAGAAAACGCCCGCGACCTCATTGCCCAGTGCAAGATGATTGGCGACAACACGAACGGCATGCTGATGCTTGACAAGGAGCTCGGCATTCGCGTGTATAAGACACCTGCTCCGTTGCAGAACGCAGAATAAAGCTGACTAAAACGAAAAAAAGCCTCGAGAAATCGAGGCTTTTTTTATTTTGTTAAAACGAGTTTCAAGGTTTGTGATCCCAACTCGGAATTGGCTCTAATGAAATAAACCCCTGAGCCAAGGCTGTTGAGATAATTCTCAAGCGTGGTGTGGTTCAGCCCATTGAAGTGGTAGTTGTAAAGCTGGCGGCCCATGACGTCGTAAACGGCAAGCTCAGCCTGGTAACCTTCTTTGAGGCGGATGTTGACGTTACCCTTTGCCGGGTTGGGATAGGCCATGATGATCTCCTCCTTTTGGACAAAGGTGTCCTCCACGTGGAGCAGACTCAAGGCGGCGGCGAAATCAGGGATGCCATAGCCGTAATAGCTGTCGGGATGATCGGCACGGTTGCTCACCTGACGGACGACATCGCAGAATTCCTGCACCGACAAATCGGGATAAGCTTGACGCAAGCAAGTGACAGCACCTGCCAGCACGGGAGTGGAGAACGAGGTGCCGCTGCCGTTGTAATATGGGCCTGACCAGCCATTGGGGTTGCCGCTTGCGACATAGGTGCCATAGCCCATCGCCATCACGTCGGGCTTGATGCGTCCGTCGTAGGTGGGTCCCACCGAACTGAAGTAGGCGCGTTCGCCTTGGTCGTCGACAGCGCCAATGGTAAGGATGTGCTCGGCGTCGGCAGGGATGCCCAAAGTGCAGGTGCCTTCACCCTCATTTCCAGCCGAGTTAAGGCAGATCATACCACGTGAAGCGGCAATCTCAGCACCAATGCTCATAGGAGCGGTGTGACCGTCATAATGTGAAAAAGGATGATCCCATTGACTCATGTCGAAGTCGATGTAGCCCAAGGAAGTGGTGGTGACGTCAACGCCAAGGCTGTCGGCATATTCAGCGCCCGACACCCAGTTGTATTCCTCAATGATATTCTCTTGGGTACCATCCTCGGTATGAAGCAGATAGTAGGAAGCCTTAGGGGCGGTCCCAACAAAAGTCTGCGGCACATAGGCGGCCATCGTGCTCAGGCAAGAGGTGCCGTGGGTGCTCTGTGAATACACCGTCGTGGAGGTATAAACGAAATCGCGGACGCCCAACAGACGGCCTTCCTCACGCATATTGTCGAAACAAGGATGGACGTCGGTACCCTCAAAACCTCCGTCAAGGATAGCGATGATCATGCCTTCTCCCTGATAACCGGCTTCGTGAAGTTTGTCGGCATTCAGTTGGGTGATTTGGGTATAGCCACCTCCATAATAGCCGCGCACCATATTGTCGCCCTGGACAGGGATCATCTCCTTCTCCATGTGCTGTTGTTTCCTCAACTGCGCTTCGGGATTATTGGGACAATTGCGTACAGTTTCGACAAACTCCAAGGCATTGATGGCATCGATCACCGCTGAATTGGTCGCACGAATCGTAACACCGTTTAACCATTTGGTGGGGTTAATCAACTCAGCACCACAATTGGCCACGGCCTCGAGATATTGTGGATTCACAGGGATGTCGTATTCGTCAATGGCGATACCTAGGCGAGCACGGCGGTCCAAAGCACGTTGGCTCAGAAAGGCCTCTGGCGCATCGATGGAGTAAGGCGAGTCGTTCTTGTCGGTGAACTGAACATAATAGATATTCGTGGCAATCTGGGCCTGGGCGAAAGCACAGGCGATGAAAGCCAACAAGAGTAAAGCGAGTTTTTTCATAGGTCGTATTTTTAGGTTGAAACGGCAAAAATAATCATTTTTTCGTACTTTTACCGAAAATTTTCAATATGCGCATCGATATTATCGCCATCTTCCCCGAAATGTTTCAAGGGCCTTTTACTGAGTCAATTATCAAACGTGCCGTCAATAAAGGCATCGTCGAGATTGAGCTCCATAATCTTCGCGATTATAGCACCGACAAGCACAAAAAGGTGGACGACTACCCTTTTTCAGCCGGCGCAGGCATGGTGATGATGATCGAACCGGTCGACAACTGCATCACGCATCTGAAAAGCCAACGCGACTACGACGAGGTCATCTACATGAGCCCTGATGGTGAAATGCTCGACCAGCCCTTGTGCAACCAGCTTTCTTTGAAGCAGAACATGATCATCCTTTGTGGGCATTATAAGGGCATCGACGAGCGCATTCGTGAGCATTTGATTACCCGTGAGATCTCTATCGGAAACTATGTCCTTTCGGGAGGCGAACTGGGGGCCGCCGTGCTGGTGGACAGTCTGGTACGTCTCATCCCAGGCGCTTTGGGCGACGAGACCTCTGCCCTCTCCGATTCGTTTCAGGATGGATTGGTCTCCCCTCCCGTCTACACCCGTCCTCGGGTTTACAAAGGCTGGGAGGTCCCGGAGATTCTTTTGTCGGGTAACGACCTGAAAATTAACGAGTGGAAACTGGAACAAGCGTGGCAACGTACCAAGGAGCGTCGCCCTGAAATGTACGAAATTTTGAAAAAAAGCGAATAAAAAGCGTTCAATATCCGATTTTTTTGTATATTTGCACCCGTTTTTGACGAAAAATATATAAAAAAATATTATATAAAATGAAGAACGCATTAATTCAATTCGTTGAGGATCAAGTCGTTGTAAAAGACTTCCCCAAGTTTAGAGCAGGTGACACAGTCACCGTCACTTACAAGATCGTCGAGGGTAACAAGGAACGTCTTCAGAAGTTCCAGGGTGTTGTTTTGAAGCGCAGTGGTTGCGGCAAGATGGCCACTTTCACTGTGAGAAAGATCTCGAACAACATCGGCGTTGAAAGATGTTTCCCCATCGCCTCTCCCATGATCGAGAGCATTGAGCTGAACAAAGAAGGTGCCGTCCGCAAATCACGCATCTACTACCTCAGAGGTCTGCGTGGTAAGAAGGCCCGTATCAAGGAAGCCAAGCGCAAGGATTGATACTCCGACATCCAACAACAAAAAATCCCGGCCTAACGGTCGGGGTTTTTTTATGGATGTTTCAAACACTCTAACTTCCGGCTTCTGTCTTCTGTCTTCTCTTAAAAATCTTTGTTCGTAGCATAAACACGGTAAGTATCGCCCAGAAGACGACAAGTATTCCCAAGGTAATCCATGTGGACTTCAAACTTTGGGGAGCGATACCCACCAGCAACAACACGGGGAATCCCAATGCGACAGCGGCCAAGGCCTGCAGCACCAGGTTGTTGGCGGCGGGCGTCTCGAACTTCGGGTCGATCTCACGGAGCAGGATCATACCATTGGAGGCGGTACCTGTCAACATGCCGAACATTGAGAAGAAACCCTCGTACTTGTAATCGGGATAGAGGTGCTTACTAATCCACAGCACGTAGATGAAGGTGACAGCGGCACCCAGCGTGCAGATGATGGCGAAAGGCAACACAAACTTGCCGAACTCATCGAAGCTGATGGCAGCGGTACCAGCCACGATCATGATGTCGAAGCAGAAACCGCCGATACGGTTCAGCATATAATTATTAATGTATTCGCGCCGCATGAGGCGTTGTCTCTTGAATAACTTCAGGATGTTCTTAAAGGCGATGCCGAACAAGGTGCCCAGCAGGAAGTTGAATCCCCAGAGCAGAGGCTTCAGGGTGTTGGTGCCGAAGTTGCCCAGTTCCATTCCTTGGATCCAGTGGGTAAACAGATAAACCAAGAAATACACGAACAGCACCATGCAGATTTGCACCGAGAGTTTGTCGATTGATTCTGAATCCGGAATCTCCCCTTTGCCTTCATAGTCCTCGAGTTTGTTCACTTGGGCATCGGCAATCTTTTTGGAGGAGAGCTTGCCTTTGCGGCGAAGAATATTCATAAAGATTACGCCGATCACACTACCCACGATGAAGCCCATGGCGGCAATCGACAAGCCGAAGTCGGCGCCGGCAAAGTCGATGCCTTGCTGGGCGGCCCAACCCGTATACATGGTGCCGAAATTCAACGCCTGTCCAGGACCTTGTCCATAGCCCATGGGCAGCAGCAGTCCGGCGGCATAGAAAAGTTTCTTCCCGACCAGGAAGAATGCAATGGAAACGATCAGGCCTACGATGCCTTGGATCACGTAGGTCGAAGCGGTCAGTGCGCCGGTCTCGATGACTTTCATCGCTGAGGACTTCGACTCCACTTTGTTGTTTTTCAGGGCCAGCGCCACAAATCCCAAGCCTAGGGCATGATAAGTCACAATCTCCATCATGGGTTTGTTGATGATTTCGCGGCATCCTGGGAAGGCCTTGAAGATCAGCAGCAGCAGCCCGCCCAGCAATGCTGAAGGCAACAGGCTCTTCTTCAGTACGGGGATTTGTGTTCTCAGCACGTTACCCAGCAGCAGGGCGACGGCCAGAATACAGAATTGAATCAACCATTGCCAGGCCTCAGGCCGGTCAAAGGTCATTACAGTAGTGTCAAGGATAGTCATATTTTTTTGTTTTTATTGAGTTATTATCAGTTTACCGTAAAGAACTCTGTTTCCGCATTGGGCGGTATAGTTGTAAATGCCAGCAGACAAGTTGCCCAAATGGATCTCCTTGCTGCCACAACGGCCTTCCAATGTCACAGAAAACACCTTCAGACCAAGGACGTTGGTTATTTCCAAATTGGCTTCCGACATCCCTTCGGGCAGAGTATAGTTGAGGTTGACAAAATCGTTTGTGGGATTCGGTATGACGGATACTGTGAAATCTTCACCTTCAGTCTCTATCACACTAGCGTTTCCCCTTGTTCTCGTTGCCACAGGAAGGATTGGGCAGTCATACCCTTCTCTTAGCTGCCCATCGGAGCCCTCGCAAATGACTTCCGCCATTGACTTAGAGAAGCCAATCCCTACGTCAGCTATGCTATCCACCATTCTCCGCTCCTTGTCGGTCATCTGCTTTATAGTGCGTCCAGACGTGTAGAGCGTCCTGTAAAAGCTTACTAAACGCATGTAGTCCGAGTGTTCTTGGAGCTGGCTACCAGTCAGTCCGTAAAGGGCTGGAAACGAGGCAGCTAGTTCAAGCGCACTCTCGTAGTCACCCTCCTGCATGTACGAAGCCACGGCCATCCTGTCGGAAGCAATATCGCCCATGTTGCCAAGCCAAAAGCGGAGTTCTTGAGGATTAGCAAGGCTTTCATTGAGATTGCTCCGTACTATGTCGCCTGCGGCAAGGTTGAAGTCGTGTGCAAGTTCTCCTATTTCCGCGGCTAGGGCCGCTTGAGCCGAGGCTGTTATACTAGTATTGTTGACAAGGTTCCCATACAATTCTATCAATTTCAGATATGATTCGTGAGCAGAAAGATATTCAGCTTCCAATACTTTTTTTTCGGACGGCGACTTGATTATCGATCCATAGTGCGTTTCGCAACTGTTACTACTAGTCGTAGAAATACGGTTCACTCTATAGAGCTTAGTCGGATCGGGGGTCTCGTCTATCTCGTTACTGTTGAAATAGTAGTTCACGTACTGTGCTCCATCGTTGTAAAAATGGTAGTCAAAACCGCTGAAAGTGTTGCCGGCAGGAGTAATTGTGGAGCCTTGGTTTTGCTTTATTCCACCGTTATTCTCTCCGCTGGTCACGTAAAAGTCGATGGCGTTGTTCGCGTTCTGATTACAACTATAGGTAAGCCCTACCATAATCAGGTCAATGGGAGGTTCGGGCATGATAGCCATATTGTTCCCAACAGCAACATTGCCGCAATTTAGGCCGTTAAAAGTGTTGAGGAAGACATCGTTGTTCGATCCACAATCGAACACGCCTACACCGAAGTTCACACTCTTTTTCTCGGCACCGACGAAGACGTTCTCCTCGATACAGAAACCCTCCACGCTTTTGATGCAGATGCCGTATGAGCAATCCTCGACGGAACCTACTAGAAATTCGTTGTTAAGGATAGTGCCGTATCCGGTATTTTGGGCGTATATGCCGTGAGTGTTGTAATAGAACTCACTACCGGTGACTCGAAACGAGCGTGCGTCATTACCATCGCTTACAGTGTGTATCGCATCGTGAAATCTCGTGAAGGAGGAAGGTACCATGTATTCGTCTGGACATTCGTCGAACTGATTGCCTACGCCGTCCCGACTACACCAAGCCAATACACTGAAGCCAGCATCGTAGGCATCGATGCCACAGCATAACAGAGAGACATTGGAGGCATCGGGGTCAACTGAGAAAGCACATCCTTCAAAAGTAATTCCGTTAACATGGTCAAGACTGACGTGTTTCTGAAATTTTTCTGTTCCAAAAAAGGCGTCATCGATGACAAAGGAGCAATTCTGGAAAGATGCCGCATAGGAAACTTCCGCACCACTAATTGGGTTGTGGTTTGAATAGTTTAGCACATGAACCGCCAATGCGTTGTTTCGAAAGACTGCACTGTCGGCGAAGACAACTCCTCCCGTAGTACCGGCATGATCAGGGCGCCACAACTCCAAAGCACAAACAGCATTCTCAATAACTGCACCGTTTTTCAGCTCAATGTAACCCTGCATGTAATTACCATGGTCGGGATACTGGTTTTGGGTACTGTTTCCCCATATCTCAATGCCAGGCCACATTTCGCCAGGACAGGCATTTGTCAACACGCCTCCGTCCAGTATCAAACGACCGCCTGGCTTGACAATGATTCTTGAATCCTCAGAAAACTGCAGTTCAGATGTGATTGTAAGGACGGCTCCACCTTCGACAATGACATCCCGGCCTATACGTCTATCGACACTCCAAGTCTGGTAGCCGCTGATTTCTATAGGCACTTGCGAGTGCGAACATGGAATTTCATAAACAGCATTGTTGTATGGATTGTAACGGAAACGGTCGCAGTGGTTATATCTACTCTCCCCTTCCGTATGCCAGACATACAGTTCCTTTTCTGCAGCGGCAACAACCTCATTGTATCCATCACCATCAATGTCTGTGACAACAGGGATTGTTGATAGACCATCCACGGACAAAGGCCAGCCAGGAACAGCGTATCCGTTGGTTTTATATGCGTGAATGTATCCGTTTTGCGACGGCACGATGATTTCACAGTCCTCATGTCCATCGACATCCGCGATGATGGGTTGAAAATAGCGGCAGTCAAGATTCGGAATGTGTATTTGGCCGACATCGAATGCGGTCCCGTCATCTTTCCACATTTTCAAGGTGTCTTTGTCTGCGGCAAAAACCTCTATGTCACCGTCGTTGTCGATATCTGCGACGCTGAAATAGGGAGGCCATGCCCAGTCCATATTAGTATTCGACAAGGAAACATAGTGCGTTTCCCCACTCCAACCACTGACGGGGTTCCCGTTGGGGCTAACGGCACGGATATATCCTCTGCCGTTCTTGATGGCCATATACAGGACTTCCAAATCCCCGTCCCCGTCGATGTCGGCCGCAATAACTGGACAATCTGTTCGCTCAACATTGTCGGAATTATAGGAAACAAGTGTATCTAATGGCCCTGCAGGATAACTCCAAGAGTAAACGCCGCCCTCGAGACCGAACACGATTTCCTTGTGACCGTCATTGTCAAAATCGGCGATGACTGGCATGGTGACAGCTTTCCTATCAACATTATAATTGTAAGGGATGCTTATGTTGCGCACTGTATCTCCAAAACAATCAAATACTTCGACACGGGTTCTGCCACTGTCATTCCCTTGGTTGGGAGCAATAATCTCAAGAGTTCCATTATCATCCAAGTCGGCAAGTACCACTCCGTTGAAGTTCTTGAAATCAAGCGTTCTTCTCCAAGCAAGATCGGGAGCACCATCTTCATTAAAATCATCATTTTTATACACATACAGAAAGTGGTTGTCCTCATCCATTGCATCTCTTGTCGCCACTACTATTTCCATGACACCGTCGTTGTCAATATCCCCTATGGCGGGAGTGCAGGTCATGTTTATGCCAATGTTTGCAAAACCACTGATAGTAGTAGGGTTGTGGTCAATGTCATATAGTTCTTCTCCATTACTACTGAATCCTAGGACGGATCCGATACTGCTATGTGTTTCTGCATCTCCTGTAGTCAAGAAGATTTCTTTCCTTCCGTCGTTGTCAGTGTCGGCAACATTGGGAGCAGCATTCCAAACTCTGCCCAAATCATCAGAAATGGCTATAGGCCATCCTTCCGCTATAGGCAGTGTGGTCCAAGTGGTTATTGTGGCTTTCATACTTTCATTTCCGTCTTCGTCAAGAAAGGATACACCGTAGTAATAAACCTGTTTGGATTGCAGCCCTAGGTCAGGATAGGCAGACGAGGGGATGGGATAGTTATTCAACCTTTCATAGTTTCCGCTTGCCGTGTTGTAACGGTAAACATAATAACCCCTACAGCCATCGACTGGATCCCATTTTAGTTTGATGGAGTGCTCTGTACTCTCAAAAGCCAGATTCTCAACCGTATCCGGGATATCCCTTAATGTAAAATTGAAGGTCCACGACTTACCGTATGAATCCTCCACTGTCAAAGTGAAAGGTATCGAAGCAATACTTCCCATAAGAGGGATAAACTCGAAGGATTCCGTTTTGGCTTCAAGATGCCCCATAGTTCCATACAAAGCTGTTCTTAGGGTGATTTGCAAATCAGATGTCGAAGACAAAGAGGCAGTTACACCTTTCGCCGAACCGAATCCCATGTTGGTCAGTGCAATGTTTAGGCCGACTCTCCCGTTAGGTTTTATTTCATGAGCCACGGATACATACTCAATTTCAGGAGCACCTATTGGAAGAGAGAACGACCTGGTACCGATCTCACCAGTGCTATTGCCGAGAGTCAGCGTAAAGTATAAGGATGAGCGGTCAGGGATGGTGTTGGAAAGGTCCAACTGGAAATTGCTTCTCGTGACGGTATCGCCTGGTGCGATGGTGCCATAGTAGGCGGTCGGCGTGACAAGTGTGAGATAATCGTCGATATTTTGATTCAGGCTTTCGTCAGTGAACTCACAGCTCAGCGTTGCAGTGACATCAGCCAGACTGGCTGTGCCATTGTTAGTCAATGCTATGCGGATGTAGTCGGACTCGCCTGCGTCCAGCCTGCCATCATTGTTGCCCGAGGCATCCGCTACAGTTTTTTCTGCAATGTAATAATTCTTGCCAGCAATGGTTACTGGCACGGTAGTCTCGTAAGGAATGTAGTTGTGCCCTGTCACAGTAACACTCAACTCTCCAGCTGTTTCAGGATTAACGTTGAAAACAAAATCATGATTGTGTGCAGTCCCATCATAATGCTCCCTCAGATACACTTCGTTGTCTTTCATAACGCACACCATTACGTCATTGGTGGCATATTCGGAATAGGCCATGCCCCTGACGCTTACTGTCAGCTCGTTGTCTATGTTAGTAATGGTCGAAGGTGTTACACTTACCGTCAAGTCTACAGGCTCTCTGGTCCAGATAGGCAGTTCAGGGTCACCAAAAAGGTGGTTCTTGCGAAAATTAAGCATTCCTTGGCCAAGAATACTAGAACGGTGTTGTATCAAGGCAATATTATACAAAATTGGTTGATGTATTATATTACCTAACTTCCATTGATATAATGATTTTAACAAAGGTTGTATTCTGTAAAACTCATCTGTGTAACTTGTCGTTGAACTTGCAATTGCAGAAACACCCCCCCCTGCTGAATTGTTTAAAAAATGTTCAATAATGCAGTCCTTTCTAAAATCCCCAGGAGAGCAGCCATAACTAATTAGTATTTTATTGAATGGGTAGTTTCGCAATAAATCCACATCTTCTCGATTTAATTTTTCACCTTTGTTTTTTGCTCCAGTTCCTAAACTAAGATAGCTGGAGTGATCGCAGTGTAAAACAACATGGGCCTTTTCTGCTATTGAAATTGGAATAATAGAATTGAAACATGAAAAAGCATTGTTTTTGGATATTGGCATCCAGTAAGCTAACACTGAAGAATCTAGGTTTTTTTTTGATTCAAAGCCTCGCCATTTTTTAATTGATTCTTGGTTTATCCCGTTCACTACAGGTTCTGTTATGCCAAAAATACTGTTAGTATAAGACATATAACTGTTTAACGCTGCATTTTCTGGGTTATCTTTTTTTTCAAGAAAAGCCATCAAGGCCACAATATTATTTGTGTATTTTCTATCAATTGGATTAATACCCGATAAACTTTCATAACTTAGGGTTTTATTAATAAAACTACTCGCTAGAGCACAAGTTGAAACGGGAATTCTAGCAAGAAAAAACTCCGCAGTATTATCACTTTGGTCAACATTATACCAATTAGAATAATTGATTGGCACAGTTTCTCCATATTCGCCGTTTCCATTAAAATCCCACGAAGATTCAATTGCAGAATAGTATGAATCTGTCGCGAAAGTTAAATGATGAATAATACCTCCATACATTAATTTATCCATTTTTATCACTCTTTCTGGAACGATATTGATGTCTCCCCCAAAAAGAATAAACATACTTCCAAAGTCTTCATATAAATCTACAAGAAAATTATGTATCTTTGCTTGTATATCATTGCCTAAATAGTTATTATTAATATCATCAATAGTAACCACTACAGAAGGTACTCCCTTTTTAGTTTTCCAATTTGCATAACATTGGAATATATCTGACATTGTTTGATTATCAAACGATTCCAATTCATTACCATTGACATCACTATTGTTTGTAATAATAATATATTCGGGGAAAACACCTAATTCATTGAACAATAACTTATTTGACGCATAATACGATTCATTTATACTAATAATCTCTGTTGAATAGTCAATATTTCCATCTAGCAAATTGTTGTTTCTTATTTCTGATTTGAGTAGTGTTTTGCACAATTCAAACATTCTTTCCGACTCTTTCTTAGGTTGTTGAATAACCATTTCATTATTTGAAAATGAAAACGAAAAAGAGATAGATGAATTGAAACGTAATATCTTTTGTTGAGGATAATAGACAAAAGGATAAATATATAATAATACTATATGATAGCCAAATTCAATATAATTATCAACCAATTCAACCATCTTTCTTGGATACGGGAAGTCGCTTCTATAAACGGCACTATCGGGTTGAACAAAAAAAGTAGATGTGTCACCTACTATTGTACTTGGTTGATGAGGGAGAATCAAAAAATCGTTATGAAACAATTGCACAACACTATCAGAAACAATCACATCGGAAACTATTTTGTTACTGGGAATTACGTATCGGACTTCTAATCTAGGCAATTCAGGACATCCTACAATATCAGTAAAAGAGCAATCTGGAATTTCCACTTTTATAAAGTTTCCTAGAGTATCTATCAATATATCGTTGATTGAAAAGGTTATGGTGTCATTAATTTGTGCATTAACAGAATAATTCGACAACCAGAAAAATAATACTATAAGCGTTGTTTTTTTCACTTTTATATCTTGTTTTACTTGTTTTGTATTCAAAATTTATTGACTCTTCAGTATCTTTTGATAATAGATGCTTTGTCCGCCATCCATTATACTGAAAAAGTATAATCCGGGATGAAGATCAACTATTTCAATCTCTTGGATTCCTTCCGTCATTCTCTTTTGAAATAAAAATCGCCCCAAAAAGTCATACAGTGTTATGATGCTGTTTTCTTTACCACAAACCATAAGTGTGTTTGATACTGGATTAAGAAACACCGAGTCTTTTTCTTCTTCAGAGACTCCATCGTAAGTCCCTTCCAATTTATAGACATTACCTTCCCCCAAGGCAAGGTAAAAAGCCCTCTCGCAACCGCCAACGGCAACGAATTGACTATTAGCACATGTAAATGCATCCAATTCAAACCAAGTGTTGCCTCCGTCTTGTGTTCGATATGAGACAATTCCAAAGAATGGATAGTTGAAATCTTCCCATTGATAAACAATGATTCCGTTTTGAGTGTCAGAAAAGCAAACACCCGACATTTGAGGCCATAAGCCTATAGGCAGGTTTTCATTCTGCAACCACTGATGGGTCGTAAAACCATTATCGGTTCTAATCTCATTGTATTCATATGAAAACTCATTTTCATCATAACCAAAAGCTCCGAATATGGAAATATGATCTTTGTCATGAAAAAAGGTTCTTTCTACGCCATCCATCTCATCAAACAACAGGAGTTCTTCCCATGAAGAACCATAATCAATCGTTTTTACAATATGGGTGCCTTGGAAGTCGCCAGGCACCCCCAAAACGATATACCCGACATTCTCCTCAAAATATAAATCTTGAGTTGAATACAGCCCTCCTACTTCCAATTGGGAAAAACTATTACCACCATCTGTACTTTTCACTAATTGATTGGAAGCCACATACAAAGTGTCCGAATCGTACAAATAAAGATCGCAGGAAGAAGGAGTAATGTCAAAGTTTTCATTGAAGGGACTGCCCATGTCCAGCCACGTTTCTCCACCGTCAATGGTTTTTAAAAGCTTGTAATTATTATCATGACTATTATCATCATCACCAAAAACAAACCCTATGTTGGAATCAAAGAATTTGATTTTATACCAATCATACCCCGTTTGGCTGTATTTCTCCTGCCAACTACTTCCCCCGTCTTCGGTTTTCAGTATCAGGCCGTTTTGTCCGCAAACGAAAATCGTGTTGGCATCGATACAACAAATATCATAGAGATCCTCTGTAACTCCTGTATGCAGCACCTCCCATTGCTGGGCATTTACCGTGCCAGCCATCGCCAGCAGCAGAAGAAAAAATAATCTAGTAATAGCGCTTTTCATGAGCATTTTTTATTAGTTCAATTTGATTTTACCACCTTCTTAACATGCCGCTTCCCCTTGTTATCTGTTAGAACAACCACATAAACACCATGGATGAGTTTCGAGCAATCTATGGTGATGTAATCCTGACAGACAGGCATCTCTATAACGGTTCTTCCCGTATTGTCGAATACCTCTACCTTTTGCGCGTTTTCTGTTTTGATTTCAAGTTTATTCTCAACAGGATTCGGGAAAACGCTTAATTTGGTTTCGTCTTCCTCTGTTTCCAGATTGGGACCACCCCCAATATAGTACAGAAAGCCTTTTTGAGATGCGATTAAAAAAAAGTTGTCGATAGCAGCGACTGAATAAATGAACAGTTTCTCAAAAGGGTACGCAAGCGGTATTTCTGTCCATGACGGTCCATTGTCGTTAATAAATATGTGACTCTCACTGTAAAACTCCTTGTCCCAGTTTATGCTGGTAGTATAGCACCCACGTCTGTTTGAGCAGAAATCCACATCTGAGTACTGGGTCCAATAGCCTACATCCTCCCCACTGGTATGGTACATCGTAACATGTTCAAAACCGTCGGTTGTTTCTATCACATTATAGGAAGCTCCGGAACCATCCTTAATTCCTCCTATTATTTTTGCATATCCGTCTTCCCCAAAATAAACCGTTCCTATATAAAGAAATGAAAACACGTGGTTTGCAATATTTTCCCAATGGTTGCCACAGTCTTCTGTTTTCATTACCCTTAAGGTATTATGGTTTTCATTGTCATAGCCTATGACCAAACCCAAATTGTTTTCAAAATACTCGCCTCTTATTCCCTCGTCTGCTCCGTTACCACCAAAGTCTTCAGAGAATCCCAATACATAGCCATCAAAAGTTAACCCACCATCCGCACTCTTGATTATTTCGTGGTAATTCCTAATAAAAACAGTGTCTGCATTTAAAACAAACAATTCGATCGGCTTCCCGACCATGAAAAGTTCCAATGGATCATCATTGCGGCATCCGGACATTTGATTCAATATGTTAAAACTCGACCAAGACTCACCCGAATCAACAGTTTTTAAAAGGAAGATTTCATACCCGTTTTTGAGCACCAAGCCATAACCTGTGTTTTCATCGGCGAATTTCATGCTGACAATCGCCCATCCCGGATTTCTGTGCTTTTCCTGCCATGTCGCTCCCCCGTCTTCGGTTTTCAGAATCACCCCGTTCTGCCCGCACACGAAAATCGTGTTGGCATCGATACAACAAATATCATAGAGATCCTCCGTAACCCCTGTGTGCAGCACCTCCCAGCGCTGCGCCTTCACCGTCCCGGCCAAAGCCAGCAACAGGAGAAGAAGTACTTTAATGATATTGCGTTCCATGTTGTATTTGCTTGTTTCTATTTGCAAATAAAAGAAAAAAACAACAATTCTCCAAGTTGAAAAAGTTTTATTTTTGCGTCATGAAAATCGTGTGGCAGCTGTTCAGTACTTTTTTTAAGATTGGGGCCTTCACCTTGGGAGGAGGCTATGCCATGCTGTCGATGGTGGAGAAGGCAGTGGTCGACAAGAAACAGTGGATTGCCGCCGACGAGTTCTGGGACTTGATTGCCATTGTGCAGTCGCTGCCGGGAGTTTTCGCCGTGAACACCGCTTTGTATGTTGGCCATAAGATTGCTGGAAAGAAAGGTGCTGCGGCAGCCATGCTGGGGGCCATCATCCCTTCCATCGTCATCATTCTGCTGCTGGCGACCATCTTCCGTGAGTACCGTGATCTACCCGTGGTGGAGCGCATCTTCAAGGGTATTCGTCCCTGTGTGGTGGCACTGATCCTAGCACCTTCATTAAGGATGATCAAGTCGGCCAAAATCAACTGGAAGACGGTCATTATCCCCATCGCCACAGTGGCCTTGATTTGGTGGTTGAAGGTCTCCCCTGCCTGGGTGATCCTCGCGACCATCGCCGGTAGTGCAATCTACGCTATTGTGATGGAGCGCAAGATGAAAACCGCTGAAAAGGAGGTGAAGCCATGATTTACCTGCAACTGCTTTGGGTTTTCGTCAAGATCGGCGTGCTGGGCTTCGGCGGCGGCTATGCCATGCTCTCGTTAATCCAGCATGAAGTGGTTGACAACTATGCGTGGATGACCACCACCGAGTTCGCCGATATGGTGGCCATCTCGCAGATGACGCCGGGACCCATCTCCATCAATATGGCTACCTATGTGGGTTACACCGCTGGCGGTTTCCTAGGCTCCCTCCTCGCCTCTTTTGCGCTCTGCCTGCCGTCCATCGTGATGGTGATCATCATTATCAAATTGTTCGCCAGCAAAAAGACGGGACGGTTCATGGGTAACCTGCTGAAAGGTTTGAAGCCAGCTATCGCGGGATTGATTTTCGCCGCTGGTCTCTCGATGATGAATACCCAGAATTTCGTTCAAATAGGCAAAGGCGAGAACAACATCAGCATCGTGATTTGTGTCCTCGCCTTCGTGGCCTCCTATTTCTTCAAGGCCAACCCGATTCTACTCATCGTATTGTCGGGTGTTGTGGGATTCTTTGTGTATTAGTTCTCGTTGAACATCTTCTCAA
>JAILBC010000044.1 GCA_024681295.1 Bacteroidales bacterium | reverse complement strand
TGATGGCATCACCCTTGAAAGCACCTTTAAAAAGGTTGTTAACCATGATAAAAGGAATGTCGTATTCCTTAAACTGTTCGATCAACTTCGTTTCGGGTTCGCCGAACTGGTTGTCGGCAATGACAAGGATGGCGCAGTCAATCTCTTTAAGGGTTTGATAGGTCTTTTCCACCCTTTGTTTGCCGAGATTCGTGGTGTCGTCGATGCCGGCGGTGTCGATGAGAATCACGGGGCCGATGCCAAAGATCTCGATGGATTTCTTCACCGGGTCGGTGGTGGTACCCGCCTGTTCCGACACAATAGCCACCGGTTGGCCCGTCAATTTATTAATGAGGGTGCTCTTGCCGCTGTTGGTACGGCCGTAGATGCCGATGTGGGGTTTTAAATCTTTTGCCATGGTACCGATGTGGCACCCCGATGGGGTGCGGTTATTAATTGGGATTGTTGTTCTCTACCGATGTGGCACCCCGATGGGGTGCGGTATATTGTTGAGGTGATACCCCTCCAAAAGTCACCCCATCGGGGTGACATATCGGTAGCAAAGCGGATTTAACATTTATTCCTTCTATTCGACCCAGCTGGCCGGTGAGCGAACCGATGCGGTCCGTTGTCCCTTCGAAGACCACGGAAATCAAGCTATAATTCTGACGGGGGAAGCCTTGACGGCAGATGATGATGTCGGCGTGACGCGACAACACTTCATTCAATTGCGGTGCCGACTGTCGGTCACCGACATAGATAATGACGGTTCCTATTCTCTTTTCCATTTGTTTAGAACTTCTGGATCTGATGTGTTTTTCCACCATAGCAGCCTTGAAGTCAATCTCGTCTCGTTCTCAGCGTAGTATGGCGATGGTATTTCGACGGCAAAAATAATAAAAATTTGGTTTTTACGCCCCGAAGGGGCAATATTCTTTTAGCCCAGGGCAACGCCCTGGGGAAAGGAGAACGAAAATAAATTCTATTATTCCATCATATCCCAGGGCGTTGCCCTGGGCTGTTGGGATTTTGGCCTTTCAGGCCGTGGACATTAAAAATATTATTATTTTTGCAAAACCATGAAAAAATTATTTGTCCTATTATTCGGAATCATCTTCCTGGCCGCTTGCCAGGAAAAGATGGAATATCCTATTGAACCACACATCACTTATGAAGGTCTCGCCTACGTGATGGATGCTGACAGCACCCTCACCGGGGAAGTGGTCCTCAGCATCGGCTACACCGATGGCGACGGTGACCTCGGGCTTGATGATGCCGACACGCTCTACCCCTTCGGGCCCAACGACCCACATTATTATAATCTCATCATCGACTACTTGAAATGGAACGGCTCCGCCTTCGTGGAGACCCCACTGCTCAGCTGGAATCCCCAGACCCAGAACTACGATACCGTCAGCTTCAACGCCCGATTCAAACGACTGGTGTTTAACGACGAGACGACCGCCATCTCTGGGACCATCGACTATACGATGATGGTTTACAATCCGTTATCACCCGACGACACCATCAAGTTCAAGGTTCATCTGATTGACAGGGCCCTCCACGAGAGTAATACCATCGAAACCGACGCCATTATTTTTAACAATAGATAACAAAAAGACATTATTAATATGAAACGTACACTTACCCTCCTCATCACACTCGTCGCTCTCATCAGCTGCGCTAAGGCACAGACCCCCGGCGAGAACTTTGATGTAACCCATTACGAAGTCCGGCTATGGGATTTTGACTTTACCAATCATACCCTTCAAGGCGAGGCTTTCATCGATATCACCGTCACCGCACCTACCGACACCTTTGTGCTGGAGTTAAAAAGCCTTACCGTTACCGATGCTGCTACCGAAACCTACGACGTAACGAGTTTTCAGCAAGAGGGCGACTTCCTCACCATCGTCATAGAAGAAACCGCCAGTGCTGGCGAGACACTGACCCTCGACGTACGCTACGGAGGAAACACCTTCAGCGAGACCTGGGGTGGCGTGGAATGGTGGGGTGATTATGTCTACAACCTCGGCGTGGGTTTCGACAGCCAACCCCATAACCTCGGAAAGACATGGTTCCCATGCGTCGACAATTTCACCGACAAAGCTACCTACAGCCTCTATATCACCGTCACCAACGACAAGAAAGCCATCTGTGGTGGCAATCTCGTCAATAATTTCAATAATGGCGATGGTACCTCCACCTGGCACTGGGAGATTCCTCAAGTGGTGGCAACCTATCATCCTTCCTTCGCCATCGGCGACTATGTGGCGTGGACCGACACCTACAACGGCATCGAACGCGACATCCCCATTGAAGTCTACGTAAAGCCGAATCAAATCAATAGCGTACCGGGCACCTTCGTCCACATCAAAGAAATCGCCTCGTTTTACGAAGAGACCTTCGGCCCCTACCCCTTTAACCGCATCGGCTATGTCTGCACCGGCAAAGGATGCATGGAGCACATTGACAATATCGCCATCACCCCTGGCATCATCACTGGCAATACCACACAAGAGGAGTATTTGGCCCACGAGCTCTCCCACATGTACTTCGGCAATAAGGTCACCTGTTCTACCGCCGGTGATATGTGGCTTAACGAAGGCTTCGCCCAGTTTTGTGGCGCTTTCTACCGTGTCGGCGTTTACGGTGAAGACGACTTCCAAGAAACCATAAGCAACCTCACCAATAGCATCGCCAGTTGGTGTAAAAACGAGGCTAACTGGATCCCGCTGAATAATATGCCTCTCGACATGACTTACGACGGCACCGCCATTTACGACCGGGGAGCGGTCATCGTGAACACCATGATGAACTACATGGGCCGCGAGAACTTCCTCAACGGCATCCGCCATTATCTCGATCTTTACGACTATGGTGCCGCCACCTCGGAACAGCTCCGCGACGCGCTTACCGAGGCTACAGGCATCGACATGAACGGGTTCTTCGACAATTACGTCTTTATCGGCGGCATACCTCATTATAATGTCGACCTGCTGAACGTCACCCCTAACGGCACTCAGTACGATGCACAAATCAAGATAAGCTACTGGCATGTTGGTCCCTCTCACATGGGCATGAACAACCGTGTGGAGGTCACCTTCGTGGGTGCCGACGGACAGCTTTACACCGAAATGGCCGCCTGGGACGGCATGGAAGACGAGCAAACCTTCAGCCTCGACTTCGAGCCCATCGCCGCTTTTGTCGACTACTACAACCACTTCCTCGATGCCAAGCTCGACAAGAACCTCACCGCCACCGCTTCGGCTAGCCTCACCCAAGGCAAGTTCAAAGCCATCGTCAACAGCGTCACCGACTCCACCATGCTCCACCTCGAAGACCACTTCGTAGGTCCCGACAACGACCCCGAGATCCCCTATCTCACCCTCTCCACCAGCCACTTCTGGAACTTCTTCCGCAACGACTTTGGCGATGCCGACGTTTCGGCCCAGATCACTTTCTCCAACAGCAATGGAGTTGACGGCGACATCATCCATACCGAAAACGACTCCGCCGTGCTGCTCTATCGCACCAACGTCAATGAGCAATGGCATACTATCCCATACACTCAAGAAGGCAACTGGAAAATGGGGCGATTCACCGTAACTAACCCACAATCAGGACAATACACTATTGGCGTAATCGACAAAACCCTTATGGACGTCAACGAGAACACCGAACCCTCCTGGCGTGTATACCCCAATCCCACCAACGGCGTCATCCGGATCCCCAATGGTGAATACCGCATCACCAATATCATGGGACAAACCCTCAAAACCGGACATGTAGAGACGTCATATTATGGCGTCTCTACAATCGACGTATCGCACCTGGCCCCTGGCACCTATTTCATTTCGATCAACAATAAAACCCAGAAATTCGTCATCCAATGAAAAAGATATCCCTGTTGCTGATAGCCCTCAGCCTCTTGTTCGCCTCCTGTGGCAAAGACCCTGAAAAAGAATGGGGCCGCTTCTACGGCTTCACTCAGGCCGACGTTGTCGGACACTACGAGGCCAACCCTGACGAGAGCCTGTATGAGGCCTTGCCCACCGAGGGCGTGACCGTCTACAACAACGCCTCTATGGACGTCAGTGCGGTGGGCTCTACTGCCGTGTCCATCCATATTGTCATCCCTGGCAAAGTCAACAAAACTTTCTCAGGCCCCCTCGACATGTCAGACGAAAACCGCTCGGACATTGCGCTGCTCAATGTCATCAACAGCCTCAACAAAGAAGACCTCCTGATGACCGTTTATAAAAACGAACAAGGTCAAGTGCGCTTCCACGGACGGGTGAAGCGATATTATTACGAAATTAATACAGATGGATTAATCGTCTTAAAGCGAAGCGAAAACTGGGGATTTGATGTTCTCAAACAAGAATAAAAAAAGCCGCTCATCGATGAGCGGCTTTTTTTAGTAGGTGGTGCTTCATCTTTGGCCCCAGGCGACGCTACGCTTGCCTGGGGCGATTAGAATTGCGCCTCTTCGAGGCGCTCATGTTACATCATCAGGAACGACATCATCACACCAGCTGCCACAGCTGAACCGATGACGCCCGATACATTCGGGGCCATGGCGTGCATGAGCAGGTGGTTCGACGGGTCGTACTTCTGACCTTCCACCTCGACCACACGAGCACTGTCAGGCACAGCCGACACACCAGCGGCACCGATCATCGGGTTGATCTTCTCCTTCAAGAAGACGTTCATCAACTTGGCACCCAGCAGACCGCCGGCAGTAGCCACGGCAAACGAGCAGGCACCCAGCACGAAGATCTTGATGGAGCTGGAGGTGAGGAACACAGAGGCCTGCGTGGAGGCACCCACGGTGAGACCCAGGATGATGGTCACGATGTCAATCAAAGGATTGGCAGCGGTGTTCTGCAAACGCTTCACCACGCCCGATTCCTTGATGATGTTGCCGAAGAACAGCATACCCAGCAGCGGCAGAGCCGTGGGGCTGATGAAGGTGGTCAGGATGAGACCGACGATGGGGAACATGATCTTTTCGGTCTTGTTCACCATGCGCGGGGCTTTCATCTTAATCATACGCTCCTTCTTCGAGGTCAGCAGGCGGATGATGGGCGGCTGGATCACCGGCACCAGAGCCATGTAGGAGTAAGCTGCGATGGCGATGGGACCAATGAGGTTGCGCGTGCCGTTGGCACCATTGGCCAGACGTGAGGAGAGGAAGATGGCGGTAGGACCGTCAGCACCACCGATGATGCCGATGGCGCCCGACTCTCTCAGGTTGAAGCCCAGGTACAGAGCACCGATGAAGGTAATGAACACGCCGAGCTGAGCGGCAGCGCCGAGAATCATGAGCTTGGGGTTGGCGATGAGCGACGAGAAGTCGGTCATGGCGCCGATGCCCAGGAAGATCAACGGCGGGTAGATACCCTTGTTCACACCGAAATACAGGTAGTTGAGCACACTGCCTTGCTGGTAAAGACCAGTTTGCAGGTTGAGTTCCCCGCTCTCGAAGACTTGGTTCAGGAACAGTTTCACATCCTCGATGTTAGCAGCAGCGATTCCAAATTCGGTGATGTCCATCTTGTCGACCACCTTGATGGCTTCGCTGAGCACCATGTTATGGTCGGTGGCACCGTCGAAGATGGCAGTCAGCAGGGCCTTCGCTGCGGTGAAGTCAAAGTTGAACGTCCCCGTGTCGATGGCTGCTTGCGCATACGCGATGGCGTCGGTGAGGTTGATGCCGTAGCCTTGGAAGAAGGGGATGTTACCGCAGATGATACCTGTGCCGATGGGGATGAGCAGCATCGGCTCGAACTCGAACCTGACGGCGAGGAAGATGAACAGGATACCCACGATAATCATGATGATGTTACCCAACTTGCAGTTTCTGAAGCCGGTGAGGATCCAGAACTTGCGGAGACCGTCCTTCAGCTGGGCTTGGGTGGACATGTCCTCTTCGGGAGCCGAGACCACCTGCTGTGCAGGCTCGTCGGCCACGACCTCTTGGGCAGCGGCCACCTCAGCGTCAGCCATATCGGCCAACTGGGCGTTGCTTTCTTCGACGCTCAGCGTGGTCACTTCCTCCGATTGTCCCGTGAGGTCGCTGATCCTAGTGGCGAACATCGGGTTGTTGACCACCGCGATGTTGAACAGGATCAGCACGATCACCGAGGCGAGGATGACCATGGGCCGTCTGTAAATACTCTTTTTCTTTAACATGGCCTTATCCGATTATGATTAACACATCACCTTGAAGCACATTGTCGCCCTGGCGGCAGTTGATGGCGGTAATGGTACCGTCGGCCTCTGCAAGCAGGTTGTTTTCCATCTTCATGGCTTCGTACATCAGGAGCTTGTCGCCTTTCTTGACGGTGTCGCCCTGGTGGACGAAGATCTGCATGATGGTACCCGGCAGCGGGGCGGCCATCTTGTAGCCCGAGCCACCTGCGGCGGCAGCCGGTTTCGGAGCGGCAGGAGCCGAGCTCGTAGCGGCGGGCTTGGCGGCCGGACGGGCCACGGGAGCTACCACTGGAGCAGCCTGCTCTTCCATTTCCACTTGATATTCAGTCCCGTTCACATTGACCTTGGCGATGTTGCCCTCAATGTCCTGGACCTCTACTTCGTATGGTTTACCACTAATGGTGAATTTGAATTTTTTCATTGTTCTAAAGATTAACGTTTCCAGTGTCTAACTCCGTAATTTTTGTCGTTCCAAGAAGTGTTTCTTCTTTCGATGGTGATCACATTGCTTTCCTCGTCGTGAAGGTTGGTGGAGAGGTACAGGGCCATGCCGATGGCGGTGAGCACCTCATTCGGGATCTCACCTTCGGGAGTGGAAAGTGGAGAGTGGAGAGTGGAAAGTTTTTCGTTTTCCACTTTCAACTTTCCGTTTTCCACTTTCTCTGCGTCTTTCTTCTTGAAGTACGCCGCCACGCCTCTAAAGATCGTGGAGAGGATGAATAGGGCGATGACGACGATGAGGAAACCCGCAACGGTGACGATCCAGCCTTTGGTATATACCCAAGGGTCATGTCTCAAAATTACTGATAACAGTTCCATGGCGCTGGGGTTTTATAACGGGATATTTGAATGTTTCTTCTCGGGATTGGCCAGACGCTTGGTCTCGAGGGTACGCAGGGCGCGGATCACGCGGAAACGGGTGTTGCGCGGCTCGATGACGTCGTCGATGTAGCCGAACTTGGCAGCCTCGTACGGGTTGGCGAACTTCTTGGTATATTCATCCACCTTCTTGGCGACGAACTCAGCGCGTTCCTCGGGATTTTCAATCTCAGAGATCTTCTTGCCATCGAGCACCTCCACGGCACCGCTGGCGCCCATCACGGCGATCTCGGCAGTCGGCCAAGCGTAGTTGACGTCGTTACGCAGCTGCTTGCAGCCCATCACGAGGTGAGAACCACCGTAGGACTTACGCAGGGTGACGGTGACCTTCGGCACGGTGGATTCGCCATAAGCATAAAGCAGTTTGGCACCGTGGACGATGATGCCGTTGTACTCCTGGCCAGTGCCGGGCAGGAAGCCGGGAACATCAACCAAAGTCACGATTGGGATGTTGAAGGCGTCGCAGAAGCGGACGAAACGGGCACCCTTACGGGAGGCATCGCAGTCGAGCACACCAGCGAAGAAGGCCGGGTTGTTGGCCACGATACCCACCGGCATGCCGTCGAAGCGGGCGAAGCCGACGATGATGTTCTTGGCATAGTTCTTATGGATCTCCAAGAAGTCGCCGTTGTCGACAATGGCGGTGATGATGTCGCCCACGTTGTAAGGCTTGTTCGGGTTGTCAGGGATGATCTGGTTGAGGGCGTCCTCCATACGGTCGATGGGGTCGTTGCACTCCACGATCGGAGGATTCTCCATGTTGTTCTGCGGGATGAAGGAGATGAGTCTGCGGATGATGGCGAGCCCTTCTTCTTCGCTTTCAGCGGCGAAGTGGGCCACGCCCGACTTCTGGCTGTGGATGCGAGCGCCGCCGAGGTCGTCGGTGCTGACATCCTCGCCGATGACGGTCTTCACGACTTTCGGGCCAGTGAGGAACATGTAACTGCCAGCATTGGTCATGATGATGAAGTCGGTAAGGGCCGGTGAGTACACGGCGCCGCCGGCGCAGGGACCGAAGATGGCGGAGATTTGCGGGATGACGCCAGAGGCATTGATATTGCGCTGGAAGATCTCAGCGTAGCCAGCGAGGGAACGTGAGCCCTCCTGGATACGGGCGCCGCCCGAGTCGCAGATGCCGATGACGGGAGCCCCGACCTTCATGGCCTGGTCCATCACCTTGCAGATCTTGAGCGACATGGTCTCACTCAAGGCACCGCCGAACACGGTGAAATCCTGAGCGTAAACGTAAACGACGCGGCCGTCGATGGTGCCGTGACCAGTGACGACGCCGTCGCCGAGGAACTGTTGCTTGTCGAGACCGAAGTCGACGGTACGATGGGTCACGAACATGTCGGTTTCCTCGAAACTGCCTTCATCGAGCAGGATGGCGATGCGCTCGCGGGCCGTCATCTTGCCCTTTGCATGCTGGGAGTCGATGCGCTTCTGGCCGCCACCAAGACGGGCCTCATTGCGTTTCTCCAGCAACTCTTGAATTTTCTGTTCGATTAACATGATATATGGTTTATTTGTTCTTGTTTTCGCAAAGTTCAGTCAACACGCCAAAGGTGGATTTGGGATGCAGGAAGGCGATGCTCAAGCCTTCGGCGCCGCCACGCGGAGCCTGGTCGATGAGACGGATGCCAGCTTCCTTGGCTTCGGCAAGCTGTTCTTCGATGCCTTCCACCGCGAATGCGATGTGGTGCATGCCACCCTTGCCGTTGTTCTTCTCGATGAAAGCGGCGATGGTGCTCTCGGGGCTGGTGGGCTCCAGCAACTCAATCTTGGTCTGGCCGCAGCGCAGGAAGGCGGTTCTCACCTTCTGGTCGGCGACCTCTTCGATGGCGTAGCATTTGGTACCCAGCAGGGTCTCAAAAAACGGAATGGAATCTTCCAAGCTGACAACAGCGATTCCAATGTGTTCAATGTGAGTAGGATTCATAATTTATTCGAATAAATTAAATTAAAAAATACGTATTTTAGAAATCGGTGCAAAGGTACAAACTTTTTTCGGGGTTTCCAAAGGAAAAATGAAGGGAGATAGTGTCCGACAACATTTTCGAAAACTTTATGGCTCCCGTTTCCGTCAAATGCCCCGAATCATAGAAATCCTCGTCATCAAAACCTTCCGCAAAAAAGAAATTGTAGTATTCCACGTTATGGTACAACTTGTTCAGACTGTCAGCCACAAGCTTCATTTCCTGAAGGACAACGTCGCTAATCCGATATTGATAAGTCTGATAAACCGGGGCGGAGACCAATATCAACCTTGCTCCCTGTTCGCGACACAGTTGAGCTATGGTGTCATGTCCTCTTACAAATTCCTCGAAGGCTTTTTCATCCCGTGGCATGTTTGGATCCACGATCTCTGGAAGACGTTGCCATTGCCAATAAGAGGAACGGCCTTGAACCCCAAGTTTGACAAAGCCAAGCGAATCACAGAAATCAGACGTACTTTGGCAGGAAAACAACCTTTTCATATAGTTTTCGTCTGAATTCAAGATTTCGGACCAATATCGCCAACCGTACTGTCGTATCCCCAAGTATTTGGTCTGCATGCATCTGAACGTGTTTGCCCTTTTCCCTGCCTGCAGCGTCGACACCCCATCCCTTGTCCTTCCAAATTCAAAGTACTCGTACGAAAAAGGCAGCACTACTATCCGGAGACGATTCATCTTGGGGAGATACCTTTGCGCCAACTCCACATCGCAACTCCATTCTTTTCCAGAAATGGCAAAGTTAAAGACGCTGTCACCCAACAGTTCAGGAACCAAAGCCTCTTCTATATGGGAATTACCCATCAACAGAACAGTTATATCTTCAAGATGACGCTCCAAAAACTCCCGCTTGTACGAATAAACGTTAGGCCTGGTAAGCAAAAGCAGTTCCAACCCCACACAAGCCAGGATTACCAGTAGAAAAAACACAACCAACTTCTTTAAAAAGCGTCCCATTATTTATCAGAATTGAAAATAAATAAAATCAAAACATTTAACAGAAGAGGAAATAGTAATACAACATAATAGTATCGATAAATACAACATCCAACGCACCCATTTTCTTTCGAACAACCTCATGTTGGATATCTCAAGTCCGTGCGCTTTCCCCCGCTGAAGCCATTCCACCACCATCATGATCATGATAAAGACCGTCTTCGGCCAAATGTCGGACTGAACAAAGAACCGATAGCTGGCACGGAGCGTCCCCCATTGGCACATCCCCGAGAGATATCGCACACAATCACCTAGGCTGTCCGAGCGGAAAATGATCCACCCGAAAAGGACCAGCCCATACGTAACTAGCATTTGAACTGGGCCAGCGTTTCTTCGCCGGCTTCCCAAACATATCCCGGGCAAAAACAACAATGCGTGATACATTCCCCACGCCAGAAAAGTCCAGTTGGCACCATGCCACAATCCGCTGAGCAGAAACACAATCAGGATATTGCCAAAATGTCTTGCCTTGCCTTGCCTATCACCCCCAAGCGGGATGTAAACATAATCTCGGAACCAGCTCATCAACGAGATGTGCCAGCGCTGCCAAAACTCGGCTATATTGCGACTGAAATAGGGATTGTTGAAATTCCGAGTCAAACGGATGCCGAATAGTTTAGCCGTACCAACAGCCATGTCTGAGTAACCTGAAAAATCGGCATAGATCTGGAAAGAAAACAACACGGCGGCAAGAAGCAATTCACTACCAGGCATCTCCACTCTACTGGACCAAAAGAAAACGGCTGACACACCTTTTGCACAGTTGTCGGCCACCGCGATTTTCTTGAACAAACCCCAAAGTATCTGGCGCATGCCGTCAACAGCAGTATTGTAGTCGAACTCACGCCTCTTCAAGAACTGGGGTAGAAGGTTGGTTGCCCGCTCAATGGGACCAGCCACCAACTGCGGAAAAAACGAGATGAAGGCAAAAAAGGCAATGACGTCTTTGGTCGGCTCTATCTTGCCTCGGTAAATATCAACGGAATAGCTCAGCGCCTGGAAGGTGTAGAAGGAGATGCCCACAGGGAGGATCACCTTCAGTAACAGGCCTTCCGTAGAGATATGGAACAGTTGCGCGAACTCAGTGACAAAGAAATCGTAGTACTTGAACACGGCCAGAATGCCGAGATTCAATACGATGTTGGCCCACATCCAAGCCTTGGCTTTCTTCTTCGATTCAGCCTTCCCAATCAGCAGGCCGCTGCCCCAAGAGCAGAACGAGGTGATTGCGATAAGCACCAGAAAACGCCAGTCCCACCAACCATAAAACACATAACTCGCAACCACAATAAAGGCATTCTGCCAACGCAATTGGCTCTTCGACCGACTTATAAAGCGGTCGAAGACAAACCAATAGAGCAGAAACACCAACGGCAGGAATACTGCGAATTGGATGGAGTTGAAAAGCATGTATTATTTATGTACCTTCCTGATGAATTCCTCCACTTCTGGAACGCCGCCTTGGTAGACGAGATAGCCGTTGTAGGGTTCACGCGGGGTAATCTCGCTGTTGATCGGGGTAAGCATGATCTTCTTCACCTCTTCCCTATCGTGCGTCTGGCCTAAGGCCCAGCCCAGCTTGATGTAGGCAGTCTCGGCGAGCATGTTGCCAGCTGGGATGATGCCGCGGTCCATCAGGTCGCGACCCGTGTCGTAGACGAACATATGGGCGTAGCCCCAGATGGTCTGCACGCACATATACTGGTGCACACCCTTGTCAGTGGCACGCTGGATGGCGTCGAACATGCCGCGGTTGACGTGACCCAGTCCGGTACCGTCCCAGATGATGCCCTGATAGCCGTTGTCGACCAGTGCATCGAGCACATCGGGTTTCATGCCGGGATAGTAGTAAAGGATGGCCACTCTATCGTCGAAGGTCGGCACGATCTTCACATCGCGATCGGCACGACGGTGGTTGTATTCGTCCTTGATGGGCACCACGCCGCGTTTGCGGTCCACGGTAGCCACGGGGGTGTCGCCGATGGTGCGGAAAGTGCTGCGGTAGCTGGAGTGCATTTTACGCACACGGGTGCCACGATGCAGGAAGCCGTATTCGTCGGAGGTGGGACCAAACATACAGACCATCACCTCGGCCACGTCGCCGTGACCGGCAGCGGTCATGGCGTGCATCAGGTTCAGCGCGGCGTCCGATGACGGACGGTCCGATGAACGTTGTGAACCGACCAGCACGATGGGGACGGGCAGGTTCTGGCACATGAAGGTCAGGGCGGCGGCGGTGTGGGCCAAGGTGTCGGTTCCGTGGCCAATGACGATGCCGTCGATGCCGTTCTGGATCTCCTCGCCAATCTTCTTGGCCAGGGCGATGTACTCTTTGGGTGACATGTTCTCGGAGAACACGGCGAACACCTTCTCGGTGTCGAGGTTGCAGATGTCGGCCAACTCCGGCACGGCGCCGTAGAGCTCGCCAGGCGAGAAGGCAGGGATGACCGCACCCGTGCGATAGTCAAGACGGGATGCAATCGTTCCGCCCGTACCGAGCAACTTCACATGAGGAAGGCCCTCTGTGTAGGGGAACTCTTTCTCGGGAATATGATAATTGGCCTTTTTGTAGTCGGTCTCCACCATGTTGGTGATGGTGCTGATGTCGACGCCGATGTTGTAGCCCGTGTTGACCTTCATCACGATATGCTGGTCGTCCTGGAAGGCGGCGCGGGGCAGAATCGTGCCTTTGAAGAGGCCGCCCGTGGTGTGGCACTCGGCCTGGCTCCATACGCGGCAGTTATATTTCTTGAGCACCTCCAACGAGGCACCCCAGTATCCTTGGAAAAAATCTTCAGCCATGTTCTTCGTTATTTGATGTTGTTAGCCAATTCTTTCAGATCGATGTTACCGACTGCCTCTTTCATCTGGCCCATGATCCAGTTGCGTTTGTTGACGGCGGCATGGAATTTCTTGTTCGGGATGTAGGCGTCCATCAGCTTCTCGAGTTTCTTGTTGATGGTATCCTCCGAAGCCCTGCGGAAGCCCATCTTACGGAGCACCTCCTTCATGTCGAGCGAGGCGTCCTCCACCAGGACGGGGGCCATGTTCCAGGCCAGGCGGTAGTTGAGTTTCTCCTTCTTTAGGAAGGCGAAGAGCTTATACAGCGTGTCGTAGCCAAAGGCCGAGCCTGGGTTCTTGCAGAGCAAGTTCTTGAGTCTCATGCCCACGAAGCAGCCCAGCATACGGCCGTCGACGCCAAGCTTCTCCACAATGTCGTTCATCGTCGGGAACCAGTTCTTGGCGAAGATGTAGGTGAAGCAGTCCTGCGGCACGTTCCATTCCTTGAGTTGGTAGTAACGATCGATGACCTCGGTGGGCAACTCTTTCTTCATGGCCTCGATCTCCTTGGGATTCAGCGGGATGGGGGCTGAGTCGGTGTCGGGGTACATACGGTCGGCACCCGGCAGCACGCGCTCGAAGATGGTGATGCCGTTGCAGATGGCCTTGCGGGTCTCTTTCGGCACCCCGTCGAAAGCCATCAGGCAGCGTTCCTCAATGGTCTCGATGGCGGTAGGCATATCGTTCTTGGGACCCCAGATGAGGATCAAGGCATCCTTATCGGTGGCGTGGACCTTCTTGCCCAGTTTACGCCAGGTGGAGGCATCCAGCACCGGCTCCAGCATCTCGTCGTGAAGCATGTTGGGACGTTCAAGGCAGGCGATGACCTTCAGGCGGTCGGCGATTTCGTCGGCGAACATCTTGCCCGGCTGGGTGAAATGCGATAAAACACCGCGGAAGCCAGGGAGTCTCACGATCTTCAGGGCACCGTCAGCGGCTTTGGCATCACAGATGGGAGCGTAGTCGGTCTTGAAGCCCACGTCGGCCACTTCGACCTTCCAGCCGTTCTTCTTCAGGTTCTTGCTTAGTTTCTCGGCAAGCTTCACCAGCGACCACTGGCGGAAGCACTCGTTGTGCGACAACTCGGGAATCCATTTGGCGTGTTGCACGCCCTTGAGCTCCACGCGGGTGCCGCCCTTGCAGCTCACGTTGACGTCCTGACGGCCAGCGCCCATGCCCGTGCGGACCAGCCCAGTGCTACGGCCGAGGAAGCGGATGTATTCACAGGTCTCTTTCAATTCGTCAGGGTTCTTGCAGTCGGGATAGGTCACGGTCTCGATCAACGGCACACCCAGACGGTCGGTCTGATAGATACGGCGGTGTCCGATGTCGCTGATCTCGCGGCAGGCGTCTTCTTCGACGCTCAGCTGGATAAGGCGGATGTCCTTCTTGGGCATCTTGAGCAGGCCTTCCACGCCCACGATGGCGGTACGCTGGAAGCCCGTCGGGATGGAGCCGTCGAGGTATTGTTTACGGGTGATGTGCACCTCGCCCACGATGTTCAGGTTGGAACGCAGGGCGATGACGATGGCGTTGTGCAGTGCCTCCTTGTTGATGGGGAACGGCGGGGTGTCGTCGATATCGTAGGTGCAGGCCGTGTGGTTGTTGATGCGGTAGACGATCTCCTTCTTGGTCTTGAACTCCATGAGGGCGGTGCCGTCGTATTCGCCCAGTTCCGAGAGGGTCGGGCGCATGTGGCGGATCAGTTCTGCGTCGTAGTCGTCAAATTTGTTGAATCGTCCAGCGGGGCAGCGGCAGAACAGTTTTTCTTTGGTCTTGATCTGCTGGTGCACCTCCAAGCCCGACATGAAGCCTATGCGGTCATAGTCTTTCTGTGTGGCTTTTTTGCGTTCCACGTAGCGGATCTCTTTCTTGGTCTGCTCGTAGTTCGCTTTAGGGTCAAAGGTTGTGCTCATATATTTTCAATTTTCAATTTTCAATTCGAAAAAGAATCGGCTAAAATACAAAATAATCGGATTGGTCTTGAAAAAAAACTTTGTTTTTTTGTCGCACCCCAAGGGGTGCTCCTTTTTCTTACTTTTCTCGCGAGAAAAGTAACAAAAGCGCTTGGCCCGAGGAGGTGACGACCTGCTTTTAAAATTTTTTCTGGGATATTTATGAAACATTTCGACGTTTCCGATACTTGGTAGTGGAACTAAACTTACAATATCATGAAATTACCAGAAAAACAAATTTATCTTGCCCAAACGGGAAGTGGGCGAATTGTAATCCCTCTGACGGGTGAAGAGATTAACAGCATTTGCACGATGGGCTCTAATGATGCCGCTGTTGAAAGCGTTTGCAACAAACCATGTTTGCGTTGTTGGATGACGCGCTATTCGAAAGAGTTGATTCGTGAGGAAATCAGAGACTATAGCGACTGGACTGAAGAAGAGCTATCAAGCGACGAAGAAAACCTTCAACGTCTTGTTTGGTTACTCGCTTGGGATGTTTCCGAGGCGGATGATCCTGATTCGTTTCTTGCCAATGAAGAAATCCGAAAAATGGATTCCCAAAAAATCCAATAAACAAGAAGAAAACGCTTTGGGCTGGACGTGGGAACCATAAATATTTTCAGCAAAAA
>JAILBC010000040.1 GCA_024681295.1 Bacteroidales bacterium | reverse complement strand
CGCTAGCGTTCATCCTGAGCCAGGATCAAACTCTTCATTGTATTATTGTTGTACTTAATTATTTCCTGTTTTAGGGTTCCGCTGTTGCTTCAAGTTTACCTTGCTTGCTTCTTATGCTGGCTTCAGACTTTCAAAGAACTTTCCGCACCCTCTTCCCTGCTCCCTTTCCCTCGGGGCGAAAACGGCTGCAAAATTACAGCTTTTTTGGATACGTGCAACAAAAAATCAAACTTTTTTTAAAAAAATTTTAAGCGGTGAGGTCAACTATCTGAGCATCAAGGGCATTCTTCATCACCGAAGCCACGCCGTTGAGCATATTCTTCTCGTTGACGTACATCTGGCTCGAACCAATGACCTGTCCATTGGTGGCCTTCAGGTTGAAGAAAGGCTTGCCATTCGAAGCCACCTTCTTCTCGAAACGGGCCTCAGTCTGGCTGTGCTTCTTCACGGATTCAATGCCATTCAGGCAAGCGGCCTTGGTGCTGTAACCCTCGCTGGTAAGGATGACCTGACCATTGGTGGCTTTCAGATTGAACTGGAACTCACCATTCTTTCTTAAAGTAATCTCAAATTTTCCCATACTTCTTGTTTTTTAAAGGTTAATAATAAAAATGTATCAAATCATATTCTCAATATTCCAAACAAAAGCGCGCAATCCCAAATCTGGAGCCTTCTCATCACGCTCTCGCAAAGTCTGCAAAATGCCGTCAACGGCCTCATCAGGCACAATGGTGATGACGGCGTTGTTCAAGGTAGGCCAAGCATGGGTACCCAGATGGGGCTCGCCCTTGTCACTGCCATGCCCCTTGATCTCGTCCCACTCGGTGTAACCCTTCACCCCGTGTTCATTCAACACCTTGGCAATATCATCGTAATAAGCCTGATTATATGTTATTAAAATCGCTTTCATCTTAACTCTTAACTTTTAACTCTTAACTCTTATCTAATATTCTCCGTCGCCGTCGCCGCCTTCTCAGCCTTGCGTTGCTTCCGGCGCACCGCACGAGTTTCCAACGAGCAATACAAAGCTGGTATTAATAATAAGGTGATCAAAGTGGAAATAGAGAGACCCCATGCCACCGTGATACCCAGTCCATTCCATAACTCAGCACCTTCGCCTCGACCGAGAGCCATCGGGATCATACCGAGCACCGTGGTCAATGTGGTCATCAAGATAGGACGCAAACGGGAACGGGCGGCCATAACGGTAGCTTCCTTCACCTCCACCCCTCGCTCTTCAAGCAAAGTGGTATAGTCGATCAACACGATACCGTTCTTCACCACGATACCCATCAGGATCAAGATACCGACAAAGGCCATGACACCCAAGGCAGCGTTGTTGAGCCACAAGCCCAGCAACACACCCGTGAAGGTGAACGGCACGGAGAACATGATCACAAAAGGCTTCATCAGATTCTCAAACTGGGAGGCCATCACGATATACACCAAAATGATGATCAACACGAGCAATACAATCAAGTCGCCGAACATCTCCTGCTGCGTCTCGTAATCACCCGCAATCTTGGTCATGATCTCCGATGGAATCTCGGTCTCTTCAATGGCTTCCTCAGCCATCTTGACGACTTCACTCAGCACTTGGCCCTTGCCGACGACGGCAGTGACGCTGACCATACGCTCACGGTCCTTGCGCTGGATATTGGGAGGTGTCAAGGCCTCGATCACAGTGCCGAGATCGCCCACACGCACAGCCTGTCCATAGCCATTGTAAATCTTAATGTCCTCGATGTCCTCGATGCTGGTACGGAACTCAGGGGCATAACGCACACGGATGTCGTACTCGTCACCGTCTTCTCGGTAATAGGAAGTCACCGAACCGCTGATCCTATTTTTCACGTAGGTGGCGGCCGTGGAACTGTTCAAACCATTCAAGGCCAGCTTCTCGCGGTCGAAATCAACTTGATACTCAGGAATATAGTCATCACGTCCCACAATCACTTGCTTGATGCCTTGCTCACGCAGATTGGCGGCAATCTGGTTAGCCACACGGTCGGTCGTGCCGAAGTCGTAACCATACACCTCCACCTGAACGGTACTCATGCCGCCCATACCGCCGCCGCCTTCATTCACGTTGACTTTCTTGATCAACGGGATGGCATTCAACTTAGTACGAAGCTCGTCAGCAACTTCCGTCGAGGAACGAAGACCGGCCTTGCGACGCTCAGTTTTGGTGCCGATACGCAGGTTGTAGGAAATGATATGGGTGCCGTTGTTTCGCATGGAGGCAAAGGCATTGTCGCTATCGGCCTGTCCGAAACTGAAGTTACAAATTTTGACTTCAGGGATGGCCATGAACTCTTCTGCCAGACTCTTGGCAAAGGCTCCGGTAACATCCTGTCCTGTTCCTACGGGAAGTTCTATATTGATGGAGATACGTTCGGAATCCGACTTGGGCATCATTTCGGTCTTCAAGTTGGGTGCAAAGAACACAAGGGAAATAATGAAGATGCCCATCATACTGAAGAACACGAGCTTACGATGGTTCACTGCCCAGTTGATCAAGCGGGCATAGCCGTTGCTGATGGCATCCAACCCCTTGTTGATGGGGCGGAAAATTGCCTTGTGCAACTTGCTCTCATGCGGATTTTTCACCAGAATCTTGGAACACATCATCGGGACCAAGGTCAAGGCACCGCAGGTGGAAACGATCATGATGATGGAGACGATCCAGCCCAGCTGACGGAACATCACACCGGTGACACCCTTGATCATGGTCAGCGGAAGGAACACCGCAAGCATGGTCAAGGTGGAAGCGATGACGGACAGCGACACTTCTTGGGTGGCATGAACGGCGGCTTCCTTGGGTTTCTCACCCTTGTCGATATGGGTCGTGATATTCTCCAACACCACGATGGCATCGTCAACGACCATACCGATGGCGATGGACAAAGCCGACATGGAGATGATGTTCAAGGTATTGCCCGTGGCGAAGAGGTAGACCAACGAAGCCAACAGTGAGATCGGGATGGCCAACACGATAATGAAGGTAGCACGCCAACGTCCGAGGAAGACAAACACCACCAGCATAACCAACAGGAAGGTGATGAAAATGGTGCTCTTCAAACTGTTGATGGTATTGATGATCTCGTTGGAACCATCCACGATGATGGTCATCTTCACATCGGACGGAAGATTCTTCTCGATTTCCGTCATTTGCTTCTTGATCCCCTTGATCACGTTCACAGCATTGGCGTCGGTCTGCTTCTGGATGACGATGGTGGCGCCTTGCACCCCGTTGCTGTAGGATTCTTGCGAACGCTCTTCGGGACCGTCGACCACACGGGCCACATCACGGAGGTAGATGGGGGCACCATTGCGTGAACCCACCACCACCGATTCCATCTCCTCGGCCGAGCCAAACTCTTTCTGCACACGCAGGTTATAGGTATTCGAACCGATGTCGATATAGCCTGCGGGAATGTTCTTGTTCTCGTACATCAAGGTGGATGAGAGGGTCTCGATGGTCAAGCCGTAGGCCTCAAGCTTGTTGGGGTCTACATAGACTTGGATCTCACGTTTGGGGGCGCCACTGGCAGAGACAGTACCCACACCGCTCACACGGGCCAAAGGCGTGGTGATACGGTCGTCGATGATCTTCTCCAAGGCAGGCAGGCTCTCCTCGGCGGTGACGCTGATCAGCATGATGGGCATGTCCTCCGCATTGAACTTGAACAACACGGGATTGGTGGCCCCATCGGGCAAGTAGTTGCGCACCACATCCAGCTTGTCACGCACATTGTTGGTGGCATCTTCGATGTCGATGCCGCTCTCGAACTCCAGCGAAATCACGGACGTGTTCTCTCTCGAAGTGGATGAAAGGTGTTTCAAGTCGGGCACCGCATTCAGGGTGTTCTCCAAGGTCTTGGTGATATTGGTTTCGATATCTTCGGCGCTCGCTCCCGGATAGGAGGTCAGCACCATAATGAAGTTGGTCTCCATGTCGGGGAAACGGTTGATGGAGAGGTTGATCAAGGAATAGATACCGAAGATGGCGATGGCGACGAACACCAACGCCGTCGTCACCGGATTATTGACTGCTGTTCTTTGTAGGCTCATGGTTTATTTCTTTACTTGAACTTCCACGCCGTTCTTGAGTCGGGCTTGGCCTTCGGTGACGATGACATCGCCTTCGTTGATGCCGGAAACAATCTCATAGCGGTTACCCATACGACGGCCGAGTTCCACCTTGGTGTAGCTAACCGTATTGTCGGGTTGAAGCACATAGATAAAATGCTCGCCGGAGCCTTGCTGTTTGACCACGGCCACATCGGGGACCACCACACGATGGTTGACGCCAAACGATGCCGTCACACGGGCAAACATGCCGGGACGCAAGCGTTGGTCGGTGTTTTGGCTGATCACCTCCACGGGGAAGGTATGCGTGGTGGCACTCACGGTAGGATAAATCAGGTTGATCTTTCCTTTGAACTGTTCTTCGGGATAGGCTTCCACCTCGATGTCGAATTCCATACCCTCGTGCACCTGAGTGAAATAACTCTCGGAGATATTGATCAGCATCTTCACCGGGGTGATCTGTTGCACCACAAAGATGGGCAGCGCCATCGAATACATGTCGCCTTTGTCGTAGTTGCGTGCCGTGACCACACCATTGATGGGGCTTCGCAAATAGGTATTCTCCAGCAGGTTGTTATACGTTTTCTTGGTGATTTCGAGTCCCATCTTGGCCAGATCATAGTCGGCTTGCGACACTGCGCCGATCTTGTAAAGCTCTGTCAAACGGCTCAATTCGGTGGAGTCGTTGACATACTGCATCCGGGTCTTGGACAAGTTGACGTCGTCCATCTTGGCCAGCAGCTGTCCTTTGCGCACCTTGTCGCCCACTTCAGCTTGAATGCTCACGATACGACCAGCTGTTTGCGACACGATGTTGTTGATGGCGTAGGGTTCAATGTTGGAAGTAAACGTATTGGTGACTTCCACGTCCTCGGCAGTGGCGGTAATCACACTGACCACAAGGGCTACGGGCTGTTGTGCCGTCTGTTCTGTTTTTTTGTCATTGTTGCTGCATGCCACCAAAAGAAGGAGAGCCAATGCCGCGAATATAGTCTTATTGTATTTCATAAAAATATAGTTTATTCTTTACCAATCAATTCATCCAACGAGGCTCTAGCCACCATGAACTCATAAATGGCTTGAGCCTGTGTGAGCTGGGCTTGTTGCAATGCCAACTGCGCATCGTTCAGTTCCACTAGGGTAGTTTTCCCCACTTCGTACATCTTCTCGGAAATCTCATAGCTCTTTTGGGCAATCTCCACTGTGGAGTTGGCGGCAGTATAGTTTTTCACACAAAGGGCGATGCGGTCGTTATAGTTGCGTATGGCGATACGTATTTGGCGTTCGGCATCGATACGCTGCACATCGAGCATGTCCTTGTTGATCTTGCTTTGCTTGATGTTGTAATGTTTCTGGAAACCGTCGAACACCGGAATGGTGAGGCTAAGGGCAGCATTCGATGAGGGGAACCAACGCAACTCATCGTCACCCATGGCGCTGTAGTTGTAGTTGATGCTGGCCGCCAGCGTGGGAAGATACTGTTTTTTCTGCATCCGAATTGTCGATTCCAACATGCGGTTCTGGATGTCGAGTTGCAGCAAGGAACTGTTGTTGCTGATATCATTCTCACTGACGTAGGGAGCAAGCAGTTGTTCGGTGTAGTCCTTCAGGTCCCCCACCGCCTCGATGTCGGTATCGAGGTTGAGTCCCATGACGGCCTTGAGTTGCCAGGTGGCCAGCAACACGGCGTTCTCGGCGCTCGAGACGTTGGGCTCGGCGTTCATCACGTTGACCTGAGCGCGGAGTTTCTCAAGTTCGGAGGCCTTGCCCACCTGATAGCGTTGCATGGTCTTCTCGAAATTGGCTTGGGCGTTGTTGTAGACTTGGGTCATCACCGCCAGTGATTCCTTGGCGAGCAACACTCCATAGAAAGCCTGCTTCACCTGTGAGATCATCGACACCTTCGACGAACGGGCCTGTTCCACGGCCAGCTCCACGTCGAGGGCGGAGAGTTTGAGGCTCTCCCAGAGGGGGGCGTTCACCAAAGGCATGCTAGCCGAGGCCGTAGCCGTGATGTTGTTGTCGCGACCCACCTTGATCTCCATGGCCTGACCGCCCATGTCCATCACCATCACCTGCTTCAGCAGGGTGCGCTGGTAGGAACTGCTGATGTTCACATTGGGATAGAGCGAGGCGTAGCTGCCTTTCTTGGCGTAGCCGCTCTTCTCCACCGTCATGTCGGCGATCTTGATGGTGTTGCTCTCCGCCAAGGCAATCTCCAACGCCTGGTCCAAGGTAATCTGCAAAGGCTCTTGTGCTTTTGTAGTATTATGTAATAAACTGAATATCAGTAAGATAAAACAGAAAATCGTTGCTCGTTTGTTCATTTACAAAAGGATTTGTACAAAGTAGCAAAGATACGAAAAGTTCAAGATATGGTATGATTATTTTTTTATTTTTTGATATCACACATGGGATAAATGTGTGCCGGAGGCACACTATTTTATTAACCCCGCACAAGCGAAGCGCCGTGTGGGGTTTGGAATGACACACAGTACTCTCAGCGTGCTGAAAGCACGCCACAACATCTATCGAGGTGATGTAGCGTGTCTCCGACACGCTATAGACAATTGAGGGCTTTTTACCCCACACTGCGTGCGGGGTTATTGAAATAACGTGCCTTCGGCACGTCACGGACCGAAGGGAGTTGCGTAGTGCCGTTGGGGTACCCCGCGGAGCGCGCAATGACGCGAGTCAAGCCGCGAAGCGCGCAATGATGCGCATTAAGACCATTCGTCCAACTCGAGCCAGCGTAATTCCTTCTCATCGAGAAGGTCCTTGATCTCTTCAAGGCGATTGCCCATCTCCTGAAGCTTTTGGTAATCGGTCACCCCTCCCATGGTCTGGTGAATCTGCTCTTTTTCGGCCTCCAACGTGGCGATATCCTCCGTCAGCTGCTGGTATTCTCGCTCCTCCTTGAAACTGCGTTTCTTCTTCTCGCGGGGGGCTTTGCGCAGCGATTCTTCTACAACCTTGTTGGCATCGGCTTTGCGGGCAGCCTGACGTTCCTCCTGTTCCTTCTCCTGAAGGTATTCCTTGTATTGCGAGTAGTTCCCCATAAAGCCCTTCACGCGGCCGTCGCCTTGGAAGACGAAGAGCTGGTCGACGACCTCATCCATGAAATGACGGTCGTGCGACACCACTAGGAGGCAGCCCTTATAGGCCTTGAGGAAGTCCTCGAGCTTCTGCAGGGTGAGCAGGTCGAGGTCGTTGGTGGGCTCGTCGAGGATGAGGAAGTTAGGATTGGAGACCAGCACGGTGAGCAGGTAGAGCCGGCGTTTCTCACCGCCCGAGAGCAGGGCGATGGGCTGGCGCTGCATCTTGTAGGGGAACATGAAATGCGACAGCAGCTGGTCGGCGGTGTAGACCTGGTCCTTGCCGTATTGGAGCACCTCAGCGATGTCGCGGATGGCATCGATGACGGTCTTGCTCTCATCGAAGCGGATGCCCTCCTGCCGGTAATAGCCGTAGGTGACGGTATCGCCGACGATGATCTTGCCGCTGTCGGGGACGATGCTTCGGGTGATGAGGTTCAGGAAGGTGGACTTCCCTACCCCGTTCTTTCCGATGAGGCCGATGCGCTCGCCACGTTTGAACACATAGTCGAAGTCGCGGAGCACAGTAAGGTCGCCGTAGGTTTTGTTGACGTTGTACATCTCGAGGATCTTGCCCCCGAGACGCTGGGCTTGGAGACCGAACTGCAGACGGTCGTCTTCTTCCTGAAAGCGAGCCCTTTCCTTAAGGTCGTAGAAGGCGTCGACGCGACTCTTCGACTTACCCGTTCTGGCCTGAGGAGTAGCCCTGATCCACTCCAGTTCACGCCGCAGCTTTGAAGCGGCTTTGCTGGCCTCGGCCCGCTTGGCTTCTTCCCTCTCGGTACTTTTTCTGACGTAATAGTCGAAATTGCCGTAATGGGTGTACATCACGCTCTGATAGAGCTCCAGAATCTTGTTGCACACGCGGTCAAGGAAGTAACGATCGTGGGTGACCATGAGTAGGGTTACGCTCGACTGGGAGAGGTATTTCTCAAGCCACTCCACCATCTCCACATCGAGGTGGTTGGTGGGCTCGTCGAGGATGAGCAGGTCGGGATCGTCGAGCAGCACCATAGCCAGGGCAAGACGTTTCACCTGACCGCCAGAGAGGCTCCCGATGGTCAGATCAAGGTCGTTGAGTTCGAAACGGGTGAGGAGCTGGATGAGCCGTTGTTCGTAGGTCAGTGTCTCCACGGCATCCATCACGGAGTGTCCTTCAGCAATCACCTCGCGGATGGTCAACTCGGGAGCATACTGCGGAAGTTGTTCCAGATAACCGACTCGGATGTCGTTGGCAAAAGTCACCGTGCCGCTGTCCATCGACTCGCGGCCTACGAGGATTTTCAAAAGTGTCGACTTGCCCGATCCGTTCGAGGCAATCAGCGCCGTCTTGTCGCCTTTCTCAATACCGAAGGTGACATCAGAAAACAGGGTTTTGATGCCATACGACTTGGAGAGGCCTTCGACGCTGAGGTAGTTCACCTTTACTTTCTTGAAGTTGAGAATCTATAAACACAAGTGTGTTTGTAAACTTCACCTGGATTCAGTATGGCTTTATCGGAGAAGTTCTCTTGATGGATGGCATCTGGGAACTTCTGCGTTTCGAGGGCCACAGCGCCACGGTAGAGGTGTGCACCGTGTTTGCCCATGGTCTTGCCATCGAAGAAGTTACCGCTATAGAACTGCAAACCCATCTGTTCGCTGAGCACCTCCATCTTACGGCCCGAGGTGGGTTCGAAGAGCGTGGCGCAGTGTACCAGTTTTCCGGAGAGGTTGCTGGTGATGATCCAGTTGTGGTCATAGCCATGACCGGCATTCAACTGGTCGTCAGTAGCAGCGATACGTTCGCCGATGGTGTGTCGTTCGGTGAAATCAAAGGGGGTATCCTTGATGGAGCGGAAACTGCCCAGGGGGATCAAGTCCTGACTGACGGGAAGGATCCATGCACCATTGATTTCGAGCTCATGTTCCAGCACGGTATGGCCTTCACCCAGGAGGTTGAAGAAGCTATGGTGCGAGAGGTTGCAGAGCGTGGTCTTGTCGGTGGTTGCCTCATAGTCGACACGGAAGGCGTTGTCTTTGGTCAACGTGTAGGTCATGGTGATGTCGAGGTTGCCTGGGAATCCGTCCTGGCCGTCGGGGAGCACCACATGCATGACGATGGCGGTGTCATTATTGCTCACAACATCCCATACCACCTTGTCGGTGCCGAGATCACCGCCGTGAAGCGTGTTCTCGCCTTCGTTCTTGGAGAGTTGATATTCCTCACCGTCAAGGGTGATGGTACCTCCGGCGATACGGTTGGCACAACGTCCCACCACGGCGCCCAGATAGCGCTCGCCGGTGTTGTTCAGATACTTGTCGATATGGTCGTAACCAAGGACAACGTCATCCATATTGCCTTTACGGTCGGGGGCCCAGAGCGCCACCACACGGCCGCCGTAGTTGGTGACCTGCATGGTGAGTTTCCCACGTTTCAAGGTGTAGAGCGACACCTGTTTCCCGTCGACTTGCTTGTTAAAATTGGCAGCATCGATCAGCTGCACCTGTCTCTTCCCGCAGCTTGCCAGCATCAAAGCCGTCAAAGCGAATAATACAATCTTCTTCATATTTTATAAAATAACAATTTCAATTAATAAAAGGTACGGCGAACGCCTTTATAGGATACGGTTTTTTGTTCGCGCAGGTATTGGATGACCATCTCCTCGGAGGTCATGAACTGGCTCTGGCCCTCGTCGACACTCTCGAACCGTACAGTGGAGGCCATATAACTGTTGATAGCAACTTTATATTCCTTATTCTTGGAATATCGTCCTTTTTCGGGCTTGATCACCACCGACTTCGGCTTGCCTTTAGCATCGGTGTTGACGGTATAGGTCATGCCTGAGACAAACGACGGCCAGTCGCCATTGGCCATGAAGGAATGCATGAGGAAGCCTTCGAGTTGTTCGCCAGTCATAGTATACACCACCACGTCGTTGCCATAAGGATCGATGTTATAGACATCCTTCACGCTGATGGGTCCCGCCTTAAGGTCGTCGATGCGGATGCCGCCCGTGTTCTCAAGGGCGAAGTCGGCACCGGTGTACCAGCGCATGCCGTCGGTGACGAGACAGCCCAGTTCTTCGCGACGGTCAAAGGGAGTAGTGGCAGTAGCCAGCGCCTCGTTGAAACGGGGATTGTTGTTGAACTCGTCGAGCATGGCGCGCATTTCGGCGTTCTCCTTTTTGTAATGCTTCACATCGAGCGTTGTAGCCTTCACATCGGTCACCTTGCCTTTGTCGACAATGAAGAGCGTCAGTGTGGCGTGGCTCAAGCTGGAGCCGGCCTGGGTGACGATGACGCCGTTATGCTTTTGTGGGAATTCCACCAAGGTGTGGGTATGCCCACCAAGAATCGCATCGAGCCAAGGGTTTTGCATGGCCATGTCGACATCCTCCTCGAAACCTACATGGGAGAGCAGGATGACCACATCGGCCTGATCGCGGAGAAACTGATACTCCGGCAGCACCACATCAGGGCGACGGAAGGTGAGGTTCTTGAAGTGTACCGGATGGGCGCCCGGATATCCGTCGGCACGAAGCTCAATCAAGCCCAGCACAGCGATGCGCAGGCCCTGCTGCTCGATGATGACATAAGGTTTCACATCAAGGTTCACCTCTTCGGGGATATTGATGTTGGCGCACAAGTATGGGAAATCAGCCTGTTCGATGTTGGCCTGGAGCGCTGGCACCGAGCCATCCCACTCGTGGTTGCCCACGGTGCTGGCCTTGAAGCCCACCTTATTCATCATGGCAATCATGGGGTAACTCGTAGGCTCATATTGGTCGTTGATGGGATTGCCCGTGCGGTTGTCGCCTGCTGAGAGCACCAGCAGGTCGGGATACACCGTCCGTAGGCTGTCGACCAGCGCCGAGAACTTGGGCATGTTGTCGATGGCGGAGTGCATGTCGTTGACGGTAAGCACAGCCAGGGTCACCGGACCGGAAGGCTTCGTCTGGAACTCGCAGGAATTCAGGCCAATCAGGGTGGCGATGCCAACCCAGAGCATCAGGAAGATTTTTTTCATCTTGTGGAAAATTTTTGCAAAAATACAATTTTTTGTGATTTTAATAGTATTTTTGCGAAAAGAATGAGAGAACATATAGAAAGGCGGACCAGTGTGCGGGTGGTGATGGCCAACCTGTTTGTCATCGCATTTTGCGGTGCCATGTTCTACTATATCTATAAGTTGCAGAACTCCATTCAGAACCAACGCATCAACGTCAACACCCAGAGCGAAGCCATCAGCCTCACCAACCGTTTCACACAGTTGGTGCACCAGGCTCAGGCCGAGGCCAACCTGTTCGCTTTCACCGACAACCCGGAGCACTTGAGCCAGTTCGGAGAGTTGAACACGGCCATCAACCAATGTGCCGACTCGCTCTTGCTCGCCATGCCCGGCAAAGACAACGAAAAACGGGTACGCGAGGTGGAACAGCTCATCATGCGGAAAGGACAGATCAGCTACATCTTGTCGCGCCAGTTCTACTACTACGACCCGCTCTCGGAGATCAACGCCCGCCTAAAAGCCTACACCCCTCCTACCCCGCCGACTTTCCTGAGTAACGACAGCCTGGCCGGCAAGCCTACCATCTCGGCCGACTCCACCCTGCGCATCCTCAGCGACTTGAGGATCCTTTCGGAGAAAGCCAGCTCGGAATACCGCAGGCGCATCAAGGAGTATGAGCGGAAGACCGTGGAGCTGATCACCGACGACAACCATCTCTCCGAGGAGATTGCGGAGCTGCTGCTCGACTTGAACAATGAGATTCTGGAGTCTTCCATCCTGGAGATGGAGATCAGTGAGGACGTCATCAACGAGAACCTCACCGCCTCCACTTATATCGCGGGGGCCGTGCTCATCCTGATCATTGTCTTCGTCATCCTCATCCTCAGCGACGTCAACAAGGGATTCAGGGCCCGAAAAGCCGCCGAGAAGGCCCGTGCCGAGGCTGAGGAAGCCCAGAAGAAGACCGAGGAGCTCATGGAAAGCCGTCACAAGATGCTGCTCACCGTGTCGCACGACATCAAGAGCCCGCTGGCCTCCATCATCGGCAACATCGAGTTGATGGACAAAACAGGCAACGAGAAGGAGGTGGCCTCCATCCAACAGTCGGCCGAGCACATCCTCAACCTCCTCAACAACCTGCTGGAGTTCTCGAGCCTCGAACAAGGTAAGTTACAAATCGAAAACAGCCGCTTCAATGTCAAGCAACTCTGCGACGAGACCGTCTCGATGTTCGAACCCATCGCGCTGAAGAAGAACTTGCAGTTCCTGGTCGACAATAAGATTCGTGAGAACCTCCAGGCCAACTCCGACCCACTGAAGATCAAGCAGATCATTGGCAACCTCATCTCCAATGCCATCAAATACACCATCGAGGGCCACATCAGCTTTGGAGCCAGTCTCGAGAACGGACAGCTGGTGTTCCGCATTAGCGACAGCGGCATTGGCATCCCTTCCGACAAACTCGAAGACATCTTCAAGCCTTTCGTGCGTACCGACAGCGGCAGCAGACTCTCCGAAGGCAGCGGCTACGGCCTCTCGGTGGTGAAAGGTCTCGTCGACCTGATGGAAGGCACCATCGAGGTGCAGTCGGAAGTGGGCAAAGGAAGCCGCTTCACCGTGCGCATCCCTGCAGAGACTGTTGTTGCTGAGAGCGGTGCCAACACCACTGAGCAACAGGATTTGCATACACCCGTCGATCTGGTGGCACAGCAGCACATCCTGGTCATCGACGACGACGACACCCTGCTGACCGTGGTGAGCAACATGATCGAGAAGCTGGGACACCAGGTACAAATCTGCCGCTCGAAGAACGACATCGACGAAGCCTTGCACGACACGAATTCGTTTGACTGCGTGCTCACCGACCGCGAGATGGGCGCCATTAGCGGCAACACCATCCTGAGACTGTTCAAGAAGGCCGACTCCGCCAAGCCCGTCTACCTGATGACGGCACGTGTGGACTACGACACCGAGAAGGCGGCACAAGAGGGCTTCGACGGGTTCCTGCCCAAACCTTTCAAGATCAAAGACCTAGAGACCATGTTCGGCCATGCCTCGAAAGACGAAGGTTCCAATTCAGGCTCTGAGTCGGTCTTCTCCGACTTCCCCGATCTGTGCGATATGCTCGGCGACGAGGAGGAAGCCATCCGCGGCGTACTCACGGTGTTCGCCCATTCTACGGCCGACAATCTGGTGGGATTGAACGAATGCATCGAACGCGATGACTTCGCCACCGCCCATGAACTCTGCCACAAGATGTTGCCCATGTTCATCCAGCTGCAGCAGGACGAGGCGGTGCCTTTCCTCACCAAGATGAACGAATTGAGAGGCCGCGATGCCAGCGCCTACCCCGAGTGGAAGGATGACGCGGTCAGATTTATGGATTCGGCGGATAAGATGATAGAGATGCTTTCAGAAAAATACGGGATCGGTTAGAGATCCAGCCCTAGTTGATGCATTTTGTTGTATAGGGTTTTCCTATCGATTTGCAACAACCGCGCAGCGACCGTTTTGTTGCCTCGGGCCTTCGCCAAGGCGGCCTCAATCTGTTCGCGTTCGTTGCCTGGACGCAGGGCGAAGTCCTCGTTACTTGATGAGGCCTTGTCGATGAAATCAGGATACACAGGGAGGTCCTCCGCCTCTATCGTCTCGCCCTCGGCGAAGAGCACACAGCGACGAATCACGTTGCGCAGTTCGCGGATGTTACCATTCCAACGCATCTGACGCATCACCTCGATGGCTTTAGGCGACACGCCTTTAATCTCCTTGCCAAGTTCTTCGTTGGCCTGGTCCACGAAATAGGTGACAAATTCTTCAAGGTCGTCGAGGCGGTTACGCAGCGGTGGTACCTCGAGGGTGAACTCGTTGATGCGGTGATAGAGGTCCTGACGGAAGCGTCCTTGTTCGATGGCCTTCTCGAGATTCTCGTTGGTGGCGGCCACGATGCGGACATCCACGCTGATGTCGGTGGCGGAACCCACGGGACGCACTTTCTGCTCCTGCAAGGCGCGCAGCAGCTGCATCTGAACCTCGTAGGGCAGGTTGCCCACCTCGTCGAGGAACACAGTGCCGCCTTTGGCTTGCTCAAACACGCCTTTCTTATCGGCAATGGCCGAGGTGAAGGAGCCTTTCAGATGACCGAAGAGTTCGCTGGGGGCCAGTTCCTTGGAGAGGCTGCCGCAGTCGACGGCGATAAACGGCTTGTCCCGCCGTGGGCTGCATTCGTGTATCATCTCAGCAATGTATTCCTTGCCCGTGCCGCTCTCGCCGATGATGAGCACCGAGAACTTGGTGGGGGCCACCAGTTCGACGTGTTTATAGAGGCGCTGTATGGCTTCGCTATTGCCTTTCACCATCACTTTCTTGGGCTTGTAGAGCTCCTCGACCTCTTGTCCCGACTCAAGGGCGGCCACGATCTTCTCTTCCAATAGGCTCGGGTTGATGGGCTTCTTGAGATAGTCGAAGGCGCCTAGTTTCATAGCGGAGACGGCGGTCTGCACCTCAGCATAACCCGTCATCACAATGAAAGGCACATGGCTCTTGAGCTGTTCCCTGACCCAAGCCATCAGTAAGATGCCGTCGCCGTCAGGCAGACGGAGGTCGGTAAGGATGAGGTCGATCTTCTTCGAAGCAATCTCCTTTTTCGCCTGAGAGTATTGGGTGGCGAGGATAACCTCATAGTCGTTCTTGCGCAGCCAGGTCTGGAGCATCACTCCGAAGGAGGCATCGTCTTCGACAATCAGTATGGTGTTTTTCATAGCTTGCAAATGACGTGCAAAGATAATAAAAAAAAGAAGCCTTGCAACGGGGAGAAGCAAGGCATTCGTAAAAATTGAAAACGAGCAGAATTTATTTGATGGAGATAATCAAATAATTGGATGTATTCCAAAAAGCTTCAGAGTCGACGATATCGAGAGAGTACATTTTGTCGTCGCCCTTAGTCAAGGTGTAACTGCTTTCTGGATGATTTGTTAATATTTCTACTTTACGGGAGTTCAGGGGGAGGTGCTTCAGGTCGCGCTTGTCGGCAGCGGTGAGCAGCTGTTTGTTGACATCGTTGGAGGCGTTCGACTTGGAGAAGAGGCCGCCTTTGGTGACCAAACCATATTCCTTGAGGGTTTCCATGGGAGCCACGATGTAGTACACCGTGTGGAGCTCGGCCTCTTGCTTGCGGATGATGGCCTCTTGTTCGGCTTTCGAAGCGTTAAGGTTCTCGATGTCGGCATTCAGGTTCTGCACATCCTGGTTGAGGTCGTCGACCTTCTTGGTGAGGTGAGCTACCTGAGTCTTGCTGGCGTCGAGCTCAGCGCGAAGATTATTAATATAGGTATCTTTCTGGTTGAGTTCGTCCTTCAGGCGATTGATGGTGGCGTTGAGTTGCTTCGACTTGGAACCGGCGTCGGCCAACTGTTGTTCCAGTTCGGCGATCTTGGCCTTGTTCTGCTGAATGGTGCGGTCGATGGCCTCGATCTGAGCCTTGGCATAGTTGGTGTTGCCTTCCTGATTCTCGAGCATGATGATGTTTTCCGCCTCGCGGATGGTCTGCAAGGCTTGCTCAATCTCATTGATGGTCTGGAGTGAGGATTCGAAATCGGTGGTGACGTTGGCAGCCACAGCAGCGAGTGAGTCGCGTTCCGCCTGCAAAGCCTCATATTTGGAAGTGCTCACCATGCAAGAGGTGAGGACCACTGCCAGAAACATAATAACCGATAAACTGTGAATCTTTTTCATGCCAAAATTTTGCTCGCCATAGAGCGAATTCTGTGCCAAAATAGAATATTTATATTATTTATTTGATATTCAATGATTTATAAAAAACTATATTTCTTTAATAACTGTGGAAAGTTGTGGAATCTGTTCCACAACAAAGTGTGGTTGTAGAAAATTGTGGAAGGTGTTGAATGAGTGTGTAGTTTTTGTATTTTTGCGAAAAAGATTTGGAAACCTATGGAAAACACTTTTGACCCCAATGCGGCGGCGGTTGCCGATTCAGGCATCTACGGACTGCCTTGCAGCGCCAAAGAGGCGCAGATTATCATCATCCCTGTGGAATGGGAGTTGACCACGAGTTACAACCGCGGCACCGTCGACGGTCCGGCCACCGTGATGGAGGCATCGCTACAAGTGGATCTCTGCCATCACGACTACCCCGACCTTTGGCAGAAGGGCATTTGGATGGACAAGTTTCCGGACGAGTTACGAAAGATTCACGACGAGCTGGCACCTATTAGCACAGAAATCATCGATGCGTTGTATGAAGGCACTCTGGAGAAAAGCCAACAGAAGTACGACTTTATGTACAAACGTCTCGAAGAGGCAACTGAAATGAAGAACGCCTGGCTTCGCAAACGCATCGCCTTTTGGCGCAAAAAAGGCAAGGTGGTGGGTCTGTTGGGCGGCGACCACAGCTGTCCCCTCGCTTACCATCAATACTTGAATAAACTAGGTGTGGAATACGGCATCCTCCACGCCGATGCCCACTGCGATCTGCGCGACGCCTTCGAGGGCTTCAAATATTCGCACGCCTCCATCTTCTTCAACACCTTAAAATTCAAAAACGTGAAGAAACTGGTGCAGGTGGGTATCCGCGACTACTGTCATCAGGAAAAGGAACTGGCCCTAAGCCAGCCCGAGCGCATCAAGGTGTTCTTCGATCGTGACTGTCGTCGTCGCATGTACGAAGGCGCCACCTGGAAACAGATTGTCGACGAGATGGTGGCCTTCCTTCCCGAGAAAGTCTATCTCTCCATCGACATCGATGCTTTGGATCCGAAACTCTGCCCCAACACGGGCACGCCCGTTCCCGGCGGCTTGGAATACGAAGAGCTCATGTATCTCCTGAACCGCATCCGTGAGTCGGGCAAGGACATCATCGGCTTCGACCTTTGCGAAGTCTCCCCTGCCCCCGACGGCGGCGACTGGGACGGCAACGTTGGAGCGAGGGTGTTGTTCCACCTTTGCGGAGTGGCAAGTAAAAAAGTTGAAAGTTAAAAGTGGAAAGTGGAAAGTTTTCTTATCTTTGTAACGCTAATCCATTAGAGAAATGGCACTGAACAACCTCTTTACCAAAGACAAGCGCGAAAAGCACTTCTTCCCTACCTACATCAAACAGGCTGAGACTGCGCTGGTTGCAGCAAAATACCTGATGGAACTCGTCAAAAGCGAAGACCCCGAGGAACGCAAATTGCTGACCCGCATGATCAAAAAACAGGAAACCACTGGCGACGAACTGTTGCGCGAATTCTACTTTGAGCTTAACGGCGCCTTCGTCACGCCTTTCGACCGTGAGGACATGAACGCCCTGGCCATGGATCTGGACAAGTTCCTCGACTTCATCAACCACTCGGCTAAGACCATCCTGATGTACAATCCCAAGAAGATTGACAAGCAGATCAAAGAGATCATCGAAAACATCCATGAGGACGCCAGCATCATGATCAAGATCTTCAACCTCCTTGACGACCTCGGCAAGAACCACCAACAAATCGGCGACCTATGCCAGAAGGTGACCCTGATCGAACACGCCGTCGATGACATCTACGGGGATTATATCTCCTACCTCTTCGCCAACGAGAAAGACGAGATCGAGTTGCTGAAATACAAGGAGATCGCCCAGGTGATCGAGGACACCACTGACCGTGCCAAAGAGGTGACTACCACAGTTAAAAGTCTGATTATAAAAGAATCGTGATGAACCTCCTGACCATAGCCATCATCCTGTCGATTGTACTGGCCCTCGTGTTCACTTTCCTCAACGGCATGAACGATGCGGCCAACTCGATTTCCACCATCATTGCCACCAAGGTGATGACGCCTCTGCAAGCCATCCTCTGGGCTTCCTTCTGGGAGTTCACCGCTTTCATCTTCATCAGGCTGATCTTGAACCAGCAGTTTGAAGTGGGTAACACCATGGCCAACTTCGCCGACCAAAACGTCATCAATCCATACCTCGTGCTTTCGGCGTTGATCGGCGCAGCCATCTGGGTGGCCGTCTGCACGCGCAACGGCATGCCCATCTCCACCTCACACGCCCTCATCGGCGGCATCATCGGAGCTGCATGGTTTGTCAACGGTAGCAGTGTCCTGCACGCAAAACCCATCATTCTCACCTTGGCCTTCATCGTACTTTCCCCTTTGATCGGCTTGTTTCTGGGCTTTTTCCTTGAATGCCTCTTCCTGCGCATCTTTAAAAACAGTTCGCGTAAAAGGGTGGACAAAATATTCAAGGTGCTGCAACACTTTTCCACGGCGGCATTCTGCATCGGTCACGGTTCCAACGATGCCCCCAAGACCATGGGTATCATCGCCATCTTGATGGCCAGCGTGTTCACCACCCAAGGGGTCAGCCCGGCCATGCGGGATTTCATCGGCAACTTCTACGACAGCAGTTTTGGGTTCCATATCCCCGACATCCTGGCTGTGGTCTGCTACGTCATCATGTCATTGGGCATCTTGATCGGCGGCAAGAACGTCATCAAGACCATGGGCGGCGGTCTCTCAAAAATCACCCCGATACGTGGTTTTTCCGCTGAATTCGCCGGTGCCACCACCCTCATCGCCACTTCGTTCATGGGTATCCCAGTGAGCACCACCCACACCATCACAGGCGGCGTCATCGGCGTAGGCCTCACCGACGGCATAAAATCGGTGAAATGGGTCACCGCCAAACGCATCGTCCTTTCTTGGATTCTCACCATCCCTGTGCCTCTGGTCATCAGTGGTGTGCTCAATATGTTGTTCAACCTCCTACCCCACTGAACGCCATGAGTCTCAATAGTTTTTTCCAGTTTTTCGTCCCTAAGGAGAAAAAATTCTACCCGCTCTATATCAAGCAGGCAGACTACATCAGCAAAGCCTCAAAACTCTTGCGCAAGATGGTTGCAGAGACCGATCTTCAACGGCTTGAGAACTTGAAGAAAGAAATCAAGGAATGCGAGACGGATGGCGACGAAGTGTTGCGTCTGTTTTATAGCCAACTGTTCAGCACGGTTTTGACCCCCTTTGAACGGGAAGACGTTCACGAACTGGCCGAAATGATGGACACTTTCCTTGACCGCATCGACGACTCGGCCAACATCATCCTCACCCGCCGCTTTACTGACATCGACGAGGATCTCACCACCATGACCGACAACATCATGTTTGCTGCCGACAGCTTGAACACCATCATCCACAACCTGGAGTTCACCGACAATCCCGAAAAACGGAAAGAGATCAGCCGTCTTTGCCATGAAATCAAGGCCATCGAAAACGAGAATGATGACCTCTACGGCAACTATATCAGCAAACTGTTTACCCAAAACTACAGCCTCACCGAGATCATCATTCGCAAGGACTTGGTGCAAGTGCTGGAGAATACGACCAATTCCGTAAAATACATCTCCGACAAAATTAGAAGTATCATCAGTAAAATATAGTTTTTAAAGACATGAAACAATACATTAACAGTTTATTAGACAACGACTTATATACATTCAGCGTGTGCTACGCCTATCTACAAAAGTTTCCAAGAGCTATTGGACAATACACTTTTGTAGACCGTAATAATACAGTTTATCCTAAAGGTTTCGCCGAGAAACTCCGTGAACAATTCGACCTCTACGGCAACATTCGGATCACCAACGAGGAAGTGCGATTCATGAAACGCAAGTGCTATTACTTTCCCTTGTGGTTCTTTACTTTCCTGAAAGGTTTCCACATGAGACCCTCTGAAGTCGAGGTGAGCCAAGACGAAGAAGGCCATCTCCACATCCAGGTGACAGGTTTGCTATGGCGTACCGTGTTTTGGGAAATGCCTATTCTGGCCACTGTTTCGGAGATGATGCATGAGATGAAGGGCGAGTTTGAGCACTACGACGCCGAGAAGGAATACCAGAAATCCTACGCAAAGGCAATCCGTCTGATTGGCAACGGCGTGAAGTTCAGCGACTTCGGAACCCGTCGCCGTTTCTCGTTCGATCATCAGGATTTGGTCATCCGTTCGTTCATCGAGGCCCAAAAGCAGTTCACCAGGACCTGTTTCGTAGGTACTTCGAATGTGCTCCTGGCTATGAAATACGATCTCACCCCCATCGGCACCATGAGCCATCAGTTCATTGAGACCTGCTCTTTATACGGCTACAACGAGGCCAACTACCTGGCTATGGACTACTGGCAGGACGTATATGCCGGCAGCTTGGGTGTGTTCCTCTACGACACGTACACCCGCAAGGCCTTCTTCCAAAACTTCACTCAACTGCATGCCAAGTTGTTTGACGGTTTACGCGTCGACAGCGGCGACAATTACGAAGCTTTGGAGGAAATCATCGAGAAATACAAGGAACTCGGTGTCGACCCGACACAGAAGTCCATCATCTTCAGCAACGGCTTGAATGTGGACGAAGCCATCGCCATCCACGAAGCCGTGGCAGGCCGCATGCAAGACTCCTTCGGCATCGGCACCCACCTCACCTGCGATATCGACAACGTGAAAGCGATGAACATCGTGGTGAAACTCACCGCGGCCAAGATCACCGAAAAGCGCACCTGGAAGAAGGTGGTCAAACTGTCGGACGACCTCGGCAAATACACCGGCGATCCCGAGGAGATCGAGATTTGCAAGAAGACGCTGGAAATAGAGTAAGAGGACTACGTCTCGCTCGCAATGACGTATTCGCCCTCGTTAAAAACACCATGGATAATTAAAACGGTCGCCGCCAGGAGCATCCATTTTTCCATTCGGAACAGCCGTAGGCGGTGCGACCTTTGATGATTGTGCCTTTACCGCAGACTGGGCAAGGCTTCCCGATAATGGAATCGGGGTTCATCACCGTGGTGACAATCTCGGTAACCATTTGTTTTAACTCACCGAGGAACTGCTGGGTGTCATATTTATGCTGTTCTATCTCACGGAGCTTCTTCTCCCAGATACCGGTGAGTTCAGCGCTTTTCAGAAGATCCTCGTGGATGAGGCCGATGAGTTCGATGCCTGTGGGCGTCGGCTCCAGACTCTTGCGGTTTTTCTTGATATAATTGCGTTTGAAAAGGGTTTCGATGATGGCAGCACGGGTAGAAGGGCGACCGATGCCATTCTCTTTCATCAACTCACGAAGGGCTTCGTCATCGACCAATTTTCCAGCGGTTTCCATGGCACGGAGCAGCGTAGCTTCCGTATAGGGTTTGGGCGGCGTGGTCCATTTTTCAGTCAGTTGGGGTTTGTGGGGACCATGTTCGCCTTTTTTAAAAATGGGGAGGGTCTTCTCTTCTACAGAGCTAGCATCCCCTGACGGGGATGCGGAGGGGTCGGGGGATTCGCTGGCTACCGATGTAGCATCCCTATGGGATGCGGAGGAATCTGGTTTCGCTGGTTTAATCACCTCCCGCCAGCCAGGAACGAGAATCTGTTTCCCCGAGGTCTTGAACTCCACCTCCTCCACTTTACCCAAGACGGTGGTGGTAGCGAACTGGCAATCGGGATAAAACACGGCAATGAAATGACGGCAGACCTCGTCGTAAACCTGCTGCTCGGCGAAGGAGAGACTAGTGGGCACCACCCCTGTGGGGATGATGGCATGGTGGTCGGTGACCTTGCTGTTGTCGAACACCTTCTTGCTCTTAGGGAGCTTCTTCCCTGCCAAAGGCGCCGTTAACTCCGCATAGTTCGTGAGTTTGGCCAGGATGTCAGGACATTTTGGATAGATATCGTCACTCAGATACGTGGTGTCGACACGAGGATAGGTGGTGTATTTCTTCTCGTAGAGGCTCTGGATAGTCTGTAAAGTTTGTTCAGCAGACATATTGTACTTCTTATTGCATTCCACCTGCAACGAAGTCAAGTCGTACAACCTCGGCGGAGCCTCCTTGCCTTTCTTGGTATCGATGTCCGTTACCGTAAATTCTTTCCCAATGATGCTTTGAAGGTCTTTCTGTCCATCCTCCACTGAACCGTATCTGCCTTTAGTGGCGGTGAAGGTGGTGTCGCGATATACCGTCGAGAGCACCCAGTAGGCTTCCGGCTTGAAGTTCTGTATCTCCTGATAACGGTTGACAATCAAAGCCAAGGTAGGTGTCTGAACACGGCCAATGGAAAGAATCTGTCGATTATGACCATATTTCAGCGTATAAAGCCTTGTGGCGTTCATTCCCAACAGCCAGTCGCCGATGGCACGGGACAATCCTGCTTCGTAAAGGGATTGGTATTCCGATTGGTCTTTCAGCGTCTTGAAACCCTCGCGGATGGATTCCTCGGTCAACGAGGAGATCCAAAGGCGCTTCACGGGACATTTCACTTGGGCTTTCTGCATCACCCAACGCTGAATGAGCTCGCCCTCTTGGCCTGCATCGCCGCAGTTTACAATTTCGTCTGCTTTTTGGAACAAAGACTCAATAATCTTGAATTGCTTCTCCACCCCTTTGTCGGCAATGAGCTTGATGCCGAATCGCTGCGGGATCATCGGCAATCGGGTCAGGGCCCAAGCCTTCCATTGATCGGTGTAATCGTGTGGTTCCTTCAGCATGCAGAGATGGCCGAATGTCCAGGTCACCTGGTAGCCGTTGCCTTCAATATAGCCCTCATGGGCCTGGGTGGCACCCAGCACCTTCGCGATATCACGCGCTACACTCGGTTTTTCGGCTATGCAAACAATCATGGAAGTGGAAAACGGAAAGTGGAAAACGGAAAACTAATTTTTCATCAAGATTTCCGCTTTGGAGCGTTGGGCGACGAACCAAACGTAGTCGCCGGGCTGAAACTTGATTTTGGCGGAGGGATTGAGGATGAACTGCCCGTCGCGCTCGATGGCGATCACCATGGCGTCGAACTGGTCGGAAAGGCCTGAGTCCTTCAAGGCGACACCCACAAACTGGCTTTCGGGATCCACCTCCACCTTGTACATCTCCACATCGCCGTCGACATGCTCGGTAATCAGTTGCTCGTCGAACACCTCCACCTTGTCCACCAGCAAACGGAGATGATCCTCATGGCCTACAAAGGTGATCTTATCATAGGGAAACAGCTGGAAATCGGAATGTGGCAATTCGAAGACATGCTTGCCTCGCTCCACACTCACCACGCTCACGTTGTAGTTGTCGCGGAAGTCAGTCTCCTTGATCAACTTGCCCGAATAAGCACTGTCGGGACTCAGCGTCATCTTCTGCAAATGGCAGTTCTCTTGCAGGATCTCAGGAATCTCGAAGACCTGCGCCTGCTGGCGTTTGTTGAGGTTGTCCATGAAACGCTCCTCGATGCGCTTGTAAAACTTCATGGCAGGACTCAAGGCACGGAGCATCACGGTATAGATCAGGGCGAAGCCGAAGTTAATCCACTTGAAGAGCGGCGCATGGATATTCATGAAGGCCCAGAACTCGGCGGTGAAGAAATGGCGCAACACGCTATAGGCCACAATAAGCACCACGACGGAGCGCAAGATGAACACGGAAAGGATCACCGTTTTGTTGAAGTGGTTCTTGTTCATCAACTTCTGAGTGGTCTTCACCAAAGTATGCTTGAAGCCCAAGGCCCAGAGGAAAGGTGAAAGGATAATCAGGCAGAAAGCCAGTGAGATGGCTGCGTTCCACGGTGCAGGAACGTAACGCATGACAAAGGAGGTCAGGAAGAGACAAATGAGGGTCACCGCAATGATGATGGCCACATAGATGACCATGTTTTTCAGTTGCCTCACAAAGAAGCTGACCATGTCGACCTGCTTGCCGCTTCTCACCTTGATGCCGCCTTCCTTGCTTTCCCAACGGTCGAGCCACTGTTTCGGGAAACGGCGGTTCACCCAGTGGTAGGCTGGTATAGCGGCCTTGATGGCGTATGGTGTAATAAATGTGGTGATGATGGACACCGACACGATGATGGGATACAAGAACTCGTCGATGACACCGTAGCTCAGTCCCAATGAGGCAATAATGAAGGAGAACTCACCGATCTGGCTAAAGCAGAAACCGCCTTGCATGGCTTGTTTCAATCCAAGTCCTGCCAACACACGTCCCACAACATTGCTCAGGGGCTTGAAGAACAGCAAAACCAAAGTAATCACTAGAATCTGCCACCAGTAGTTGACCAGAATCTGTGGATCGACCATCATACCTACCGACACGAAGAAGATGGCGCCGAAGAGGTTCTTGATGGGGGTGGTGAGTTTATGGATCATCTCCGCTTCGAGCGTCTCCGCTAGGATGGAGCCCATGATGAAGGCGCCTAAGGCAGAAGAGAAACCGGCCAAGTTGGCCAGTACCACCATCATGAAGCAGAGTCCCACGGAAAACACCGTGAGGGTCTCTTCGGACATGAACTTGCGGGCCCAGCGCAACACGGTGGGCACCAGGAAGATGCCGCCAAGGAACCACACCACCAGGAAGAACAGGAGCTTCAACATGCTGTAGAGCAGTTGGGCTCCGTCAAAGGTTTGGCTAACAGCCAAGGTGGATAGGATCACCATCAGCAGCACAGCCTCCAAGTCCTCCACCACGAGTTCGCCGATGACGTGACTGCTGAACTTCTCGCGGTTCAACTTCATGTCATCGAAAGCCTTGGCGATGATGGTGGTTGAGGAGATCGAAAGCATGGCACCCAGAAAGATGCAGTCCATCTTCGACCAGCCGAGGATTTTGCCCAGCAGATAGCCTACCACGCACATGGTGACGAGCTCCGTGATGGCGGTGATGCCCACGGTACCGCCGACTTTCTTCAGTTTCTTGAAACTAAATTCCAAGCCGATACCAAAGAGCATGAACACCATGCCGATCTCACTCCAGGTCTCCACGCTGGTGTGGTCGTTGATGACCGGGAACCACTCGAAGTTCGGCCCAATGAGGAATCCCGCAATGATATAGCCCAGCACCACAGGTTGTTTCAACCATTTGAAAATCACTGTGGTGATACCGGCAGTCACCAGTATCAGAGCTAGGTCGGAGAATAATGCGGGGAGGGATTCCATGGGAGTTGAAAGTTGAAAGTGGAAAGTTGAAAGTGGAAAGTTAAAAGTGGAAAGTGGAAAGCTGAAAGCTTGCACTCTCAACTTTCCACTTTCCGTTTTCCACTTGAATTAAAGCAGGTGGCAGGTAACCGTAAGACCAGCCATCACGATGGAGACCATGCTCATCAGCTTGATGAGGATGTTCAGCGAAGGACCTGACGTGTCTTTGAACGGGTCGCCGACGGTGTCGCCCACCACGGTGGCCTTATGGTTGTCAGAACCCTTACCTCCGAAGTTGCCTTCTTCAACATACTTCTTGGCATTGTCCCAAGCACCGCCTGAGTTGGCCATGAACACAGCTAGCACGAAGCCGGTGGCGAGACCGCCGATCAACAGACCAAGGACGCCAGGCACACCGAGGATCAGACCGGTAAGAATCGGGACCAGAATGGCGAGGATGGAAGGCACCAGCATTTCACGCTGGGCACCCTTGGTGGAGATGGCCACGCAGCGCTCATAGTCGGGTTCGGCTTTACCTTCAAGGATACCCTTGATGGTGCTGAACTGACGGCGAACCTCTTCAACCATCTTCTGGGCAGCGCGACCCACGGCGTTCATTGTCATGCCGCAGAACACGAAGGCCATCATAGCGCCGATGAAGATACCCACCAGGACGACAGGGTTCATCAGGTTGACCTGGTAGTATTCCATGAAGTCAATCAATGAGGCGCTGGCCGTGTCGGCCACTCTTTCGCCAAGATCCAAGGTGGCTTGACCCACACGCAGCAAGGCGATCTTAATCTCCTCGACGTAGGAAGCCAACAGGGCGAGGGCGGTCAGAGCGGCGGAGCCGATGGCGAAGCCCTTACCGGTGGCAGCGGTGGTGTTACCGAGGGCGTCGAGGGCGTCGGTACGTTTACGCACTTCAGGATCGAGGCCGCTCATCTCAGCGTTACCACCAGCGTTATCGGCGATGGGGCCGTAAGCGTCGGTAGCCAGGGTGATGCCCAAGGTGGAGAGCATACCCACGGCGGCGATGCCGATGCCATAGAGACCTCTGGAGAGGTTGACGGCGGTGAACTCAATATTGAAGCCATTGGCGCAGAGGTAAGCCAAAACGATGGCGAAGCCCACGGTGATGACCGGGATGGCGGTGGAGAGCATACCGAGACCCAGACCGGAGATGATCACGGTAGCGGGACCTGTCTTGGAGCTCTCAGCCACCTTTTGGGTGGGTTTGTAGCTCTGTGAGGTGTAGTATTCAGTAGCCTTGCCGATGATGACGCCAGCCAGCAGACCGACCACCACGGAGAGAGAGGTCTGCCACCACATGTTGGCGAATTCACCGGTCTCTTTTCCGAAGAGGAAGTACATGATGCCAAAGGTGGCAGCGGCAATCAGCACAGCGGCGGTGTTGGTACCGCGGCTCAAGGCGCCCAGCAGCTGTTTCATGCCGGCGTTTTCCTTGGTGCGGACCAGGAAGATACCTATTAATGAAAGGAGCACACCTGCGGCGGCAATCAGCATGGGAGCGAACACGGCTTTCAGCTGCATCTCAGCGCCAGCGGCACTCTGTGTGGCAGCGGTAGCGAAAGCGGAAGCACCCAAAGCCATGGTAGCCAGGATGGAACCGGCGTAGGATTCGTAAAGGTCAGCACCCATACCAGCCACGTCACCAACGTTGTCACCAACGTTATCGGCGATGGTAGCGGGGTTGCGCGGGTCATCCTCAGGGATGTTGTACTCGGTCTTACCCACGAGGTCAGCACCCACGTCGGCAGCCTTGGTGTAAATACCGCCACCCACACGGGCGAAAAGGGCCTGGGTGGAAGCACCCATACCGAAGGTCAGCATGGTGGTGGTGATGGTCACCAGGTCAGCCTGGGCGCCCACCATCTCGAGGAGCTTGGTGCCTTTCAGCACGAGGAACCACACCGAGACGTCGAGCAGGGCCAGACCCACGACGACGAGACCCATCACAGCGCCTGAACGGAAGGCGACCTTCAAGCCGCTGTTCAGCGAGCGACGGGCGGCGTTAGCCGTACGAGCCGAGGCGTAGGTAGCCGTCTTCATACCGAAGAAGCCTGCCAAGCCTGAGAAGAAACCACCCGTGAGGAACGCGAACCATACGATGGCGTTCTGCAGGTCGAACCGACTCATCACGAAAAATACAATTGCCAAGATGACAAAGACGATGATGACCACCTTGTACTGTTGCTTCAGGTAGGCCATGGCGCCTTTGCGCACGTGCGCGGCAATCTTCTTCATCAAATCGGTGCCTTCGTCTTCTTTCATCATCGATTTGTAGAAGAAGAAAGCGAATGCCAGGGCCAGAATAGAGGCTCCCAACACCCAATAAACGATAGAAAGACTCATAAATGTAATATTTAAAGATTTAACGATTACCTTACATAAAAGCAGACAAAATTAGGAACAAATCCTCAAAACTAAAAGCATTTTTTCAAAAAATTAAGCCTATCGTTTTTTTCGTGTTTGAATGAAGTTTTTTTTCTATTTTTGTCATTTGAAGGGAAATAGGTTTAAATTCTACCTAACGCATTGAAAATGAACAAGATACAACTAGAAATCAAGGAACTTCTATATAGTCAGTCGTCGAGTGGTGCCTACGTGCTCATTCTAGGAGACAAGCATTCGATGCGCCGGTTGCCCATCGTCATCGGGGAGCACGAGGCCCAGTCGATCGCCTTGGGATTGGAAGGCAACAAGCCCTCGCGTCCCCTCACCCACGACCTTTTCAAGAAATTTGCCGACCAGTTCGGCGTGGAGGTGATCGAGGTGGTCATCACCCGTTTCCTGGAGGGGGTGTTCTACGCCATGCTCATCTGCAAGCAGGGCGACGAGATCAGCATGACCGACGCCCGTCCCTCCGACGCCATCGCCCTAGCCGTCCGTTACCACTGCCCCATCTCGGTTTACGAAAACGTGATGAACGAGGCGGGCATTGAGATGGAAGAGGTCAAGGACATGGATACTTCGCAAGGGCAAGAGCCCATGGAAGAGTCTGACGATACGCCTGACACACTTGAAAATCTCAGCGTCGAACAACTCCAAAAGCTACTCCAATTGGCCATCGACGAAGAGAACTATGAAAAAGCCGCCGAACTCCGGGATCTAATTAATTCCAAATCTTCCACCAATTCCACCGAATCTACAGAGCTTTAACCTCCAACGGGGTATCCGAAAAAAAATTTAATTATTTTAAATTCCGTCTTCTTACTTCTGAATTCTAAATTCTAATAATATGAAAGGTATCAAATTCAGACTGATTGTGATGAACTTCCTCCAGTTTGCCGTCTGGGGGGCTTATTTGACCTGTATGGGCAATTATCTTGGAAACGCCGGCATGGGTGCAGAAATCTCATGGTTCTATGCCATTCAAGGCATTGTCTCCATTTTCATGCCCACTTTGTTAGGGATCGTGGGCGACAAATGGATTCAGCCCCAACGGCTCCTCGGCTTTTGCCATCTGATTACTGCCGCAGCCATGCTCTGCCTGTTCTATTTAGGTATGCAAGCAGCTGCAGCGGGCGTTAATCCTAACAAGTCGTTATTTCTCACTATCTATACCATTGGTGTGGCCTTTTATATGCCTACCCTCGCCTTGTCAAACACCACTGCTTTCACTATCTTGAAAAGCAACAATATGGATACAGTCAAGGACTTCCCTCCCATCCGCGTGTTCGGCACCATCGGCTTCATCATTTCCATGTGGTTCGTCAACTGCGCCTTCCTTGATAATGGCAGCTTTGGTTTCACCTTCGGAGACAACCCGAACAAGTTCCAATACACCTATTACCAATTCCTGATTTCGGGTATTCTGGGTGTCCTACTTTTCCTCTACTGCCTAACTTTGCCGCAATGTAAAATCATCAAAAAAGAGGCCACATCACTTGTTGAAACTTTAGGTTTGAGCGCTTTCAAACTATTCAAGGACAAGAAAATGGCCTTGTTCTTCATCTTCGCCATGCTCCTCGGTATGGCATTACAGGTGACCAACAGCTATGCCACGCCTTTCCTTACCCATTTCAAGAGTGACCCAACCATGGCCAACACCTTTGCTGCCAACAATGCCACTATGCTTGTATCCATCTCACAGGTAGCAGAAGCCTTATGTATCCTGCTGATTCCATTCTTCTTACGCCGTTATGGGATCAAGGTTGTGATGCTCATGGCCATGGTTGCATGGGTGCTACGTTTTGGTTTCTTCGGATTGGGCAGCCCCGACATGCCTGGCGTTTTGCTATTCGTCCTTTCCTGCATCGTCTATGGTGTGGCCTTCGATTTCTTTAATGTTTCGGGTGCCATGTTTGTTGACAAGGAATGTGATTCCAACGTGAAAGCCTCAGCTCAAGGTCTATTCATGCTGATGACCAACGGCTTGGGCGGTAGTATAGGTGTCCTTGCGGCAGGAAAAGTCATTGACAAATTCTGCCATTGGAACGAACAAGGCTACCTCATCGGCGAATGGAAGAGTGCCTGGATCATCTTTGCCGGTTACGCCTTGGTGGTCGCCATCTTGTTCGCCATCCTGTTTAGATACAAACACCAGCCGGAAGAAGAAGCAAAAGCATGAGGCAATATCTCGATTTATTGCAATACATCCTCGATCACGGGGTACAGAAAGGTGATCGCACCGGCACCGGCACCATCAGCGTGTTTGGCTATCAGATGCGTTTTGACCTGTCTGAAGGTTTCCCTTTGGTCACGACTAAAAAGGTTCACCTCAAAAGCATTATCTATGAGCTGTTGTGGATGCTTCGGGGCGATACCAACATCCAATACTTGCACGACCACAAGGTGAGCATTTGGGATGAGTGGGCCGATGCCAACGGCGACCTCGGTCCCGTGTACGGTGCCCAATGGCGCAACTGGAACGGAGAGGGTATCGACCAGATCAAAGAGGTAGTGAAGAGCATCAAGGAGAACCCCAACAGCCGCAGGCATATCGTATCGGCGTGGAATCCTTCCGTGCTCCCCGACGAGCACGAGAAGGATTTTGCGGCCAATGTGGCCGCGGGCAAGGCGGCACTCCCGCCGTGCCACGCCTTCTTCCAATTTTATGTGGCTGACGGTAAACTCTCGTGCCAGCTCTACCAACGCAGTGCTGACGTGTTTCTCGGTGTTCCGTTCAACATCGCCTCTTACGCCCTCCTCACCTTGATGATGGCGCAGGTATGTGGTCTCCAGCCTGGCGAGTTCGTCCACACCTTCGGTGACGTGCACATCTACAACAACCTCATAGAACAGGTGAAGACACAACTTTCGAGGGCGCCTCGTCCACTACCCACCATGCTTTTGAATCCTGAAGTGAAGGACATTTTTGATTTCAAATACGAAGATTTTACATTAATTAATTATAATCCATATCCAGCAATTCGGGGCGAGGTATCTGTCTGACTCCCCGCCTCGCTTCGCTCGGCGGGGAATTTTTAGGGGAACGCTTTGCTACCGACCTAGCATCCCTACGGGATGCGGCTACCACAAGCACCAACAACAAATCGAGTGAATAACCGAACAACTACCAACTGACATGACCATATCAATTATCGTAGCGATGGCCAAAAACAGAGCCATTGGCATTAACAACCAACTCATCTGGCATAACAGCAACGACCTGAAACACTTCAAGAAGGTGACCTTGGGACATTGTGTCATCATGGGTCATAACACCTGGCTTTCATTGCCGGGTCAGAAGGCATTGCCCAACCGGCGCAACATCATCATCTCTGACCGTCTCGACGAGGCGCCGGAGAACTTCGAACTGGCCACCTCCATCCCTGA